>CAMHEP010000021.1 GCA_946184195.1 uncultured Bacteroidales bacterium
TTGATACATAAAGACAGAACGTGTTCCTCCTTCTATAAAACCACCATTTATTGTCGTATTAGAGTTTGCATTGCAAAGCAGAGACTGGTTACCAGTTGCAATATAGTTACCTCCATTAAAAACAGCGGTTCCACTTATGGCTATAGTAGCCCCACCTCCACTTACAGATTTTTTTATACCTCCTGTAGTACCGGTAAATGTAGCCGTTGCACCCGAAGCTACAGTCAAAGCATAACTTCCTGCAGTGACAGTATACGTTCCAAAATTAATGGTTTTGGTGCCATTGATAGTAATATTGGCAGTCAGAGTGATGTTGCTTGTCAGGGTGACATCATCCGTACCACTTGCCGACAAAACGGCATTTAAACCTGAAAAATCAGACACATCGGTAGCTCGCATTCCCATGCATGCTAACAAAAGAACCGGTATAAAGAATAATTTTTTCATATAATTATGTGTTTGGCTATTAAAAAGAGTTGTCTTTCCTTGGTTATACATTTTTGTTAAATATTGACAAGCACATCGTGCGCAAAATCATACCTAATAAATACGTATGTGCGTAGCATATATCCTACACGATAGTCCAAAGTCGCAGCAAAGGTACTACTTTTCAACCATATATGCAAATATTTTTTACATTTTGCATACTATTTAAGTTTTTTTATCCATATACATAGGAAAAATATCCCATATAAGGAGAGGTGGTTTTAGGAGTGCTATGGGAGTACGTTCTCCGCTGCATGTCATGAGAATAACTAAGGAATAACTAAAGAATCACTAACCAATCACTAAAGAATCACTAAAGATTGCAGGGTGTAAGACGGGGACAGGATAGATGATAGGTAATAAGGGATCAGGAGAATTGGGAGAGGGTGAGGCGGTTCATGAGGCGGCGTTCGGGGTCATAGAACCAACCGTACTTATTGAAATAACGGCACATGTTGACAATATGCACCCAAAGCAGGTGCCAACTCTTATACGACCCCTGTTCATGGTTATGGACGATAGTGACATCCGGCACATAAAGCGTCAGATAATCGCGATGAATAGTACGGGTAAGGTCTATGTCCTCAGGATACATGAAATAGCGTTCGTCAAAGAGCCGCGCTTTTAAGACCGCCTCCGTCCGCATAAACATAAAGCATCCGCTTAAGTAGGGCACATTCATCACCTTATCATACCCCGAACGGCGCAACTCATAGTAGCGGTTACGCGGGGCAAAAAGCCACTCCGGCAGGAAGCGACGCCCGAAGACATCCAACGGCGTAGGCAATAGGCGGCATAGGTACTGCAAACGTCCATCAGGATAGACAACCCGAGGCATCACGGAGCCGACAGTGGGATTATGCTGCATGAAACGACATAGATAGTCTATCGTCTCAGCCTGCAACTCGATATCCGCATTCATCACCAGATGGAAAGGTGTACCGAAATAGACAGACTCGCGGATAGCGATATTATGTCCACAACCATAGCCAAGGTTGTTACCATTATTAAAAACATACTTAACACGATGGTCTAAATGTTCCAATTCGGGCGATTTCATCGGGGAATTATCAATTAGATAAATCTTCCGTAGGCATGCTACCTTGAGCAATTCGGCAACCAGTTTTTTTAGAGGTTCAACCTCTTGACGATAAAGAACGATAGATATATTAAGCGGTTTCTTGGTGGTAATCGGCGCTTCATCCTCCTCGGGTAGAGGGAGTGCCTTGCCGGCATATATATCGTGCAGCAGATTCACCTTGTCAGGCAGGAACTGCTCACGCACCCACCGCTGTGCGTTAAGGCTATAGGTATGACGGAGGTTATCATCGATAAGAAGTCGTTTAATCGCCTCGCCGAACATACGCGCATCAAGCTTAGGCACAACAACGCCTGTTTCGCCATTACGATTGACCCAATCCGTGCCTGAGCCATCTATATGGAAAGAGACGACGGGTAGTCCGCAATAGAGCGCTTCAGCCATCGCCAATCCGAATGCTTCGCGGCGGTCAATAGACGGGAAGGCAAACACATCCGCCGCCCGGAAATGGATACGCAGTTGTTCATCACTCAGTCTGCCTGTAAAAATGACACGGTCCGCATAGGGCTCGGCTTGTCGCTTCAGTTCATCGGTCAATATCCCCTCTCCGCCTATGATAACCTTAGTATGTTCAGGAAGATAAGGTACAGCATCTATCAGATACTTAATGCCTTTGTATTCCACATGTCTACCGACAAAGAAAACCAATCGCTCAGCATGATAGTGACGACGAAGTGCCACGGCCTGTTCCTCCTCAGCATCAGTAAACTGCAGTTTCTGCACATTCAGGACATTCGGGACAATCTGAATCTTGTTCGCATAATGTCGCAAGGGGAGAGAAGCATCCTGATAGTTTTGGCTCGTCACAATGATAGTATCAGCACAGTCAAGGACGGCTTTCTCAATACTGCGAATCATCCGATAAAGGAGTCTCCTTCCTATGATATCAGCATGCCAATGTACGATAAGTCGCGTATGGGGCATATCTTCCTTCAGCAGAAAATAACATACCCACGGATTAGGAAGATGCAGGTGAATCACATCAGGCCGGAAATGCTGCAGCAGTCGGTGTAACTCTCTGCCATAAGAAGGTGAGATAGGCTGAGATGCTAACTTTCCCCATGTACCTACTCGGGTAACGGGTATGTCCTCCATAGTATCACAAGTGGTGTGGCGGGTATCCGAGAAACAGAGTACATGCTGCTCATAGTCCCCATGAAAAGCTTGTACCAAGGTATACACCACATCTTCTATCCCGCCATAATAAGGATAGAAATACTTGGATATATGTAGCACTTTGGTCTTAGCCATATTCATAGGATTACAAGTGACACCATTTTTGCAACAAATAATATGCCATAATGATTCGCGACGCCAATCGCTGACTTAGCGACCGTGGCGAGTAGAACCAACGGAAGCGTGTATGTACCGGCGTCAGAGACTCCTTATGACGACGATATAGATAGAGCGAAGTATGAATATATGCGATGGAATCGGTCAAACTTGCCACCATCCCTATCCACCAATCCGGCAGAATCAGGTCTGTATCAGGCATGGGAAGGGTTTTCTCGTATAAAGACCGTCGCATCGCCATGCCGGAACCATAGAATGTGCAACGAAAGAAATTACGCAACACACCTACATGAACATGAATTGTCTGAAAAAGAGAAGGATATAGTATTTTCAACTGCTCATCCGTTACCTGTGCATCCGTAATCACGAGTTCGTGTGAGGAGAGTGCTCGCAAGGAGTGCTCCACCTTCCCCGGAAGCCATACATCATCTTGGTCTGCCAAGAAGATAACATCGCCCTTAGCAGCAGCTAATGCGGTACACAGATTACGTCTTAAGCCGAGATGGGAGGTATGGGTAAGCAAGCGGATACGTGTATCGTGGATTGTACGTATACGCCGGCAAGTGGTATCTACGGAAGCATCGTCTGAGATAACAAGTTCGTCCCCCCTACCCAACTGAGCGAGTATAGACGTTATCTGCTGCTCGACAAAACGTTCACCGTTATATGTGGTCATACAAACCGATATCATCGTTTTAACAAATAGGTTACACGATTGCGGATATAGCGATATCGATTCATGCCGGTAATGGCATGTGCCTGGCGATAGTTACGGTGCTGGCGTATGAGCACATGCCAAGGGAAAAATATCTTAGATAGATAATAACCGCATCCCCGAGTAGGATGCGCCCCTATGACATTGGCTTCGTGCTGGCGATAATGCACATCGGTAAAGGTAGTGCGAATGATTGTTCCTCCGCCTTGCAGTATCTGCAAAGCCATAGCGGCGTCATGTACCCATGCAGCGGGAGAAAGAGGTAAAGCCAGACGAATAGCAGATCTATTCAGCAGCATCGTCGCTCCGCTCACATAATTACATACAGCCAACCGCTCCGGCGAAGAGAGCCAGTCGACATTAAGACGCGCATAATGATAGAAGGATGGATCGACAATCTTTCCCTCACTATCTACCACTGCAAGATCTCCACAAATCAACAAGGGTGTCTCCTTCCCAATATCCTGCTCCGCCTGATCCATATATCGCATCGAGTGAAGCAATTTATCGGGCAACCATATATCATCCTGGTCTGCAAAGGCGACATACGGTGCGGAGGCTTGTTGTAGCAAGCGTTCAAACGAACGAACAGTACCGAGATGTTCACTCTCCGAGAGGATAGTCATCCTGTCCGGCATGAGCTGTTGCCACTGATGCAAGATAGTGAGCGTCGCGTCTGCAGAACCATCGTCACGCACAAAGAGATGCCAGTCTGTGAAAGACTGACTGCGGATAGAGCTTAACTGTTCCTCTAAATAAGTAGCGCCGTTATAGGTTGACAAAAGTATATCGATCATCATAGTTATAGGTTTTGCTTTAATAAAAGATATAGTTGTTCGGAATTATCCGGGGAGAAAGGATAATAGTCTACACCCGGTTGATAGCGCTCGCCGACGGCGCAGCGGTCCGTACAGCATACCTTAAGTCCGACAGAGATTGCCTCGTCCACAACCACAGGCATGACCTCACTCCAAGAGGGTAGAACAAAGATATCCATACGAGCCAAGAGTGAAGCGACATCATTCGTTTCGCGAACAATCTCCACAGCAGATGAGCACTCCCCGCATAGTGAACGTATTTGCTCGATTTCATCAGCAGAACGAGCCCCTACCAAGAGTAAGCGAACCGATGGATTCTCACGGAATAGACGCATGAAGACGTTAACCAATAGCGGGATATTCTTACGGCGCACAAAACTTCCAACAAAACCAATTACCCGACCCTCATGCGGAATAGGAGAAACTACAGGGAGCTTGCGTAAGGGATTAAAACAGATTTGTCCATCCGCCACCGGCCCCATGAGGGATGCAAAAGCATCACGCTGGTAACGTGAGATATAGATATTGGTATTTCTGTTATATGCCATTCTATATCGATAATACCCTCTCATCCATGACCGCCAGCCATAGTACCTATCCGGCATCTCGTGAATGTGCCATTCGTGCGGCAAAGACAGTAGCCGTGCCAAACGGAGTCCTATAGTAGTAGTCATCGTGTTTGAGACGACCTTATTCACCCGATGAAAGCGACCATATATACAGAGTCTAACCAGTGCATAGAGATTATAAAAGTGCACCCATACTTCACGTAAACAACTACCCACGGTAGGTCGATAAGGAAGAGAAAGAATCACATCGCAACACGATGCGGCAGCTGCGTGCAGTCCTTCATCCTTGACACAGGAAGGTAACACCAGCGTGACATGGTCGCCACGTTTCTTCGCCTGAGCCATCTGCATGAGCAGAACCTGTTCACTGCCGTGCAGTTGACGAGTATGGTTAATATATAGTATATGGGTCATCGTTTGCGAGATTGCTCAAAGAGTTTGTGGGATTGCTCCAAACGTTGTTTACCACGACTACTACCCGGTTTATGTCTGTATTCCAAATAGTTCTGGTAAGGATTATATGCAATGGCTCCGGGTTTTTCGAGGAATATAGCGGATGAAAAAAGAAAGAGATAAAGCGCTATCGGAATCAACGCCACATAGCGTGTCAACTCCTGTTCGAAATACTCCAAGTAAATAGGCAAGAGAACGATGAGTCCAATCAGAAAGAAAAGGCGAAAACGATTGCTCACCTCAACGAGTTCGTAGCAATAATAGTAAAGCACCAGACTCATGGCAAACATATTCAGATGTATCGTTCCATATCGTTTGGCATCCACATGTTGCTTGACAGTCAGGAAGACCATCATGAGCAACAGGTTGAGCACAAAGCCTACAGAAAGCACCCTTTCGACAGCAAACCGGGAAGAGGAGGTATAGATTAGTGCTCTCTGGTAATACGCATCCCCCAACCACGACGAGACGGAGAGAAACACCTTTGTTATCCACGGATATCCAATGAGCATCACCATAGCTCCTATACCGATGGTAACGACATATGCCCATGTCGGTATACGACGAGGAAGAATCCAATAGAGCGGCACCATCACGATAGCAGAAACATGAAAGAGCGATGCCAAAGCCACCAAGAGCATATAGGGTACAAGGCGTTTAGAGTCCATATATTGCAAGGCGAAGAAACAAAATGCAACCGCCGTTGCCTGACGAATATAAATCATCTCAAGCGAGAAAAAGAGCAGGCAATAGTATGCCAACAAACCCAAGACGGGGTAACGAGTATATTTTGGCAGAGCCAAAGCAATCAAGGAGATATTTACTGCCGAGACAATGAAGAAAAGTGTTTGTATCGATCCGCCACAAGTCTTCACTAACGAGCATAAAGCAACAAAAGCAACGCCTATATGTCGATGAGTGATGAGCGGATGAGTGAGCCATCCCCGTGACAGAGAAGGCACAGCATTAAAGATAGCCGTATAGGTATCCCAATCGCCTCCTGTCTCAAAGCGCAGTCCTGCCACCGCAATCATGATAAGCGCCGCGAGCGCTATGATAATACGTGTAGAACGTTGGTCGCTGAAATGCAATTGCAAGCATGCCAGCACGCTCAGGACGAGAAAGATAATCAGATAGAACATCGTCAGGAGGGGGGTAGGTTAAGTGTGTTTGTTTACAAAAAAAGGTCAGAACAAATCGTTCATGACCTTTTCTTGCGCGGCTACAGAAGTAGCCTTTGTCTTTACTCGGCAGCAGCCTCCTCAGCAGGAGCCTCACCCTTAGCCTCTGCTTCTGCAGCAGCGGCTTCCTGAGCAGCCTCTTGAGCGGCAGCGGCGAGAGCCTCAGCAGCCTCCTGACGTTTCTTCAGGACCTCAGCAGCTTTAGCCTTGTTGGTTTCTACCTCTTGAGCGTGAAGAGCCTTAGCAGCAGCGGCTTTCTTGTCAGCCTCAGCTTTGCTAATCTTACCCAGTTTAGCATCTTTCTCTGCTTTCCAAGCAGCGAAACGCTTCTGAGCCTCAGCCTCATCGAAAGCACCTTTCTTCACACCACCCTCAAGGTGCTTCATGAGGAGCACACCTTCACCGGAGAGGATGTTTCGCACCGTGTCAGTGGGCTGAGCACCTACGCCGAGCCAATACAATGCGCGGTCGAACTTAAGCTCTACCTTAGCAGGATTGAGGTTGGGATTGTACGAACCGATACGTTCGATGATTCTGCCGTCACGCGGCGAACGGCTGTCAGCCACAACGATGTGATAATACGCATAGTCTTTGTGACCATGACGAGCCAAACGAATTTTTGTTGCCATTTCTTTTACTTGATTTTGTGGACGTTGAGCCTACACGAGGCGTGTGTCCGGTTAATAACTAATGGTATGCCTTTTTCACGAAAAAGCGTGCAAAGTTAAGGCTTTTTTCTCATTCTCGCAAATAATTCGATAAAAAAAGTATCTTTTTTATGTAAATCATATATTAAGTTTGTGTATTCAGTTTTTTTTCAGTATCTTTGCATGCTAAAGCATCATAATAGATACGCCGGATGCGTTTTCGTGATATCATAGGACAAGAGACCATCAAGGGTCAGTTGCGACTGTCTGTGCAGGAGGGTAAGATTCCTCATGCCCGTCTGTTATATGGTCCAACGGGTGTGGGTAAGCTTCAGCTTGCCATTGCATATGCTCAGTACATCCACTGCGATAATCGCACAGCGGAGGATAGTTGCGGCATATGTCCGAGTTGTCTTCAGTACCAAAAACTACAGCATCCGGATTTGCACTTGGTCTTCCCTATTGTGAAAGGAGAAGGAGGTGACGTTTGTGACGATTTCATCGGACCTTTTAAGGAGTTGATACTCCAACAAGGTTATTTTGATTTAGACGATTGGTATAAGGCGATGGGAGTGGAGACTAAACAGGGGATGATATATGAAAAAGAGAGTAGCGAGATTCTGCGTAAACTATCACTCAAATCGTTTGCAGGGGGATATAAAGTGATGATTATCTGGCAGCCGGAGAAGATGAATACTGCCTGCGCCAACAAAATACTGAAACTGCTGGAGGAACCTCCCGAACAGACACTCTTCCTATTGGTTAGTGAACATCCCGACCAGCTGCTTAGCACTATTCTGAGTCGTGTACAGCAGCTCTATGTGCCTGCTATTGAAGATTCTATGATGAAAGAGCGGTTCGGTGATGACATCGCTCACATAGCAGGTGGCAGTTATCTGGAAGCCAAGCGACTGGCAGATGCCGAGGATGTGAGGGAACAATATCTGGCGGACTTCATGGCACTGATGCGCAACGCTTGGTCGGTAGGGCATAAAAAAGACTATGAGGCATTGCAACAACTACGGCGTTGGAGTCAGAGCATGGCAGATGCCAAAGGAAGGGAGAAACAGAAAGCTTTTCTTCAGTATGCACAGCGTCAAGTGAGGGAAAACTATATCACCAATTTCCGAGAACCGAACATCACGTATCAAACCGAGGCTGAGCGCACGTTCTCCCAACGTTTTGCACCTTTCATCAATGATAAAAACGTGGAGCAAATTATGGCAGAGCTTGACAAGGCAGAGCGACAAATCAGTCAGAACGGCAATGCCAAAATCATCTTCTTTGACCTCTGTCTGCAGATGATTGTATTAATAAAATAATGAACTAAGAAGATATAGAGAACTATTGCAAAGACAAACTATATGATCAATAAATTTACACTCAATAATGAAGCCTGCGAGTACACGGTGAATAGTTGTCACCGTAACTCGGCACATATGCTTCCTGTGACCGATTGGCTGAGCGACATACCGCAGGATTTGCAGGAGAATGACCTGGTAGAAGTGCAGTTCAAGAACACCCGAAAAGGATACTATCATAATATCAACCACTTAGAGCTTGGCAAAGGGAGTATGGTCATCGTCGATGCCAATCCCGGCTATGATTTGGGAGAGGTAGTGTTAACAGGCCGGTTAGTTCCCCTGCAGATGAAGAAAAACCGTATTGATACCGAGCGGTATGAGATACGTAATATTCAACGTTTGGCTGTTCAAGCTGATTTGGACAAAGCAGCAGAGGCACATGCTAAAGAACAAGCCACCATGATACAAGCGCGCCAACTCGCCAAGAGTTTGGGATTGGAGATGAAGATTGGTGATGTCGAATATCAGGGTGACGGCACGAAAGCTATCTTCTATTATATCGCTGATGGTCGCGTAGATTTTCGTCAACTCATCAAGGTTTATGCCGAGACCTTCCGCATCCGTGTAGAGATGAAACAGATTGGTGCGCGACAAGAGGCGGGACGTATCGGAGGAACAGGTCCTTGCGGCAGAGAGTTATGTTGCTCCACATGGATGACCAATTTCTCTTCCGTAGGTACAGGAGCTGCCAGACTGCAAGGTCTATCACCCAATCCGCAGAAACTTGCCGGACAATGCGCCAAACTAAAATGCTGTCTCAACTACGAGGTTCCTATCTACGAGGACGCGAAGAAAAATGGTATAGTCTTGGGTACTCCCGTTGTCCAGGAAGAGGAGGAACAAGACCTCGGTTTCCACAATGCTGTAGGAGAAGGTGATGTCACCCGTTTCGACAAGAAACACAGGAATAACAAAAACAAAGGCAACCGTAGCAACAACCGTGACAACCGCAACAATCAACGACATAATGAACAAAGTAAAAATAATAGGACTGATAATCACAATCAGTAGCATACTGGCATCCTGTCAGATGCCGCTCCATAGTGAATATCACACGATGGATACGGACGGTTGGCATCAAGATTCAGCCGTGACGTTCGATTTCGGCATAGACGATACCGATATGCATTACGATATGATTGTCCACATGAGACATACCGAACGTTTCCCTTATCAAAACATGTGGCTCTTCACGGAACTGCACACTCCCAACGATAGTATTGTCATGAGGGACACTATCGAGTTCTATCTGGCAGACGAACGCGGGGTATGGTTAGGCAACGGAGGTATGGGCAGAAAAGACATGCCCGTACTCTATATGGAGAATATCCTATTACCCGATACGGGTCTCTATCATCTGACTATTCGTCAAGGAATGCGTGAAGAGCGCTTACGCGAGGTCACCGAAGTCGGACTGGAAATCCTGAGACACAAGCAGTAAGGTATGAATCATGGGAAAGAATAAACTAAAGAAATTTGCTGAGATGGAGGTCCTGCCAAACGTATTCCAATGCACAGCACGGGACGTAACAGCAGAACATCCTGTAGGTGCCATGCGCGGTCATTGGCACGATAAGTATTTTCACAACAACAGACCTATTACCTTAGAGCTGGGTTGCGGACACGGAGACTATACCACAGGTTTGGCACGTCTACACCACGAGCGCAACTATATAGGTATAGACATCAAAGGTGCCCGGATATGGACCGGTGCCAAGGATGCTTACACCAATCACCTTGAAAATGTAGCCTTCCTACGCACTAACATCGAGTTACTTCCTCTCTTCTTCGCAGAGGACGAAGTGGACGAGATATGGATTACCTTTCCTGACCCCCAGATGCGCAAGGCGACTAAACGCCTCACGTCCACCTTCTTTATGGAACGCTACCACCAACTACTGAAGACAGGAGGTATCATACATCTGAAGACAGACAGCCCCTTCCTCTACACCTACACGCAGGCTATGGTGACAGAAAATCATTTACCCGTCATTGCCGACACAAAAGATCTCTATTCGCCCGATTTAATCGGCAAATATCCCGAGGCTCAAACCCTGCAGACTCACTATGAGAAACAGTGGTTAGACCGCGGCATGCAAATCAAATATATAGCTTGGCAGTTACCGATGCAACAAAAAGGAACAACCTGGCAAGAACCCGAAATAGAAATTGAAAAAGACACGTACCGTTCGTACGGCAGAAACTATGTATCCACAACAAGTCATTGATGCACTCAAACATGTACGCTATCCCGGAACAGGCGAGGACCTGATCAGTGGCGGTATGCTGGAAGATGACATCCGTATCAGCGGTATGGAGGTCTCGTTTTCCCTCATTTTCGAAAAAGACAATGATCCTTTCCTCAAGTCGGTCATGAAAGCTGCCGAGGTAGCCGTACAGACCTATATCGACTCCAATGCTGTCGTCCATATTCATCCCAAATATCGTAAACAGAATCTACGTCCTGAGTTCAGAGCAGAGGAGACAACCCTTATTGCTCCCCATATCATCGCTATCCATAGCGGCAAGGGAGGTGTGGGTAAATCCACTGTAGCAGCTAACCTCGCCATTGCTTTGGCTGCGAGCGGGAAACGTGTCGGACTATTAGATGCCGATATACACGGACCAAGTATGCCCAAGATGTTCCATGTGGAAGACTGCCGTCCTGTAGCTTATACAGATGAACAGACAGGCCGGGACCTGATAGAGCCTATTGAGCAATATGGAGTGAAGATGCTATCTATCGGATTCTTCGTAAATCCTGAGAATGCAGTTATATGGCGCGGAGGTATGGCATCCAATGCCATCAAACAGCTGATACAAGATGCTCATTGGGGAGAGTTGGATTACTTCCTCATCGACTTACCTCCCGGAACGAGTGATATCCACCTCACACTCATCTCCACACTCCGTTTGACCGGTGCTATCGTAGTGACGACCCCACAGCCGGTAGCTTTAGCGGATGCCCGAAAAGGAGTGGATATGTTCCGCAACGAGAAAGTTAACGTGCCCGTACTCGGTATTGTGGAGAACATGTCGTGGTTCACTCCCGCTGAACTGCCCGAGAATAAATACTATATCTTCGGCAAAGACGGTGGTAAACACTTGGCGGAGGAGTTAGGAGTGCCTCTGTTGGCACAGATACCGCTCGTACAATCCATCCGGCAGGCCGGTGACGACGGTGAACCCATTGCCATGCAAGCAGGTCATCCTGCAGCCGGTTACTTCCATGCCTTAGCGGATGCTATACAATAAAATCAAGTCGTCGCATAACGAATGAACGCTGCTACCGAATTAGGTACTGAATCCATACGCAAACTGCTCATCAAGTATGCGCTTCCGGGCATTATAGCAATGACCGCCAGTTCGCTATATAACATAGTGGACTCTATCTTTATCGGTCATGGTTGCGGCGCCTTAGCTTTGAGCGGATTGACTGTTGCCAAACCTTTTATGGATATATGCGCAGCGTTTGGCAGTTTCGTCGGTGTCGGTGCCAGTACCCTATTGGCTATCAAATTGGGAGAGAAGGACTACGACGCGGCTGGGAAGATATTAGGTAATGTCATCGTCCTCAATGTGCTCCTGTCAACCATCGTGATGGCAGTAGGACTCCTGTGGTTAGAGCCTATCCTATATGCCTTCGGTGCCAGCGAACAAACGATACGTTATGCTGCCGATTATATGGAGATTATCCTGTGGGGGAATATCCTGACGCATATCTATTTCGGTCTGAATAGTATGTTGCGTTCGATGGGGCATCCCCGTTCCAGCATGATGGCTACTATCGTTGCCGTATCGGTCAATGTGGTGCTGGATCCTATCTTCATCTTTGGTTTGGATATGGGTGTACGAGGAGCTGCATTGGCTACGATGCTGAGTCAGTCGTTGGCAGTGATATGGCAATTCTCCATTTTCTGCAATCCCAAGGAGATAGTGCATTTTCATAAGGGTATATGGCGTCTACAACGTGACCTGACCGAGCGGTCGATGGCGATAGGCTTGTCTCCCTTTTTGATGAATCTGGCGCATTGCTTCGTCGTGATTATCATCAATAACCAATTGCACCTCTACGGGGGGGATATGGCATTGGCAAGCTATGGTATTGTGAACAGACTGGTTTTTGTCTTTGCCATGATTGTGATGGGACTCAATCAAGGTATGCAACCCATCGTTGGTTACAACTACGGAGCCAAACAATATCGGCGTATGCTCCGGGCTTTTCAGTTAACCGCCATGTGCGCCACCATCGTCATGTCGATTGTCTTTCTATTGGCAGAAGTGATGCCCGCACCCATGATACGCGTCTTCACGCATGACACCTCGCTATTGGATGCTACCATCGCTCCGATGCGTATCATTTGCTGCTCCATGTGGCTGGTTGGATTTCAGATGGTAGCCGGCAATTTCTTCACCTCTATCGGCATGGCAGCTAAGTCTATCTTCCTCAGTCTCACACGGCAGGTACTTTATCTCATCCCTTTGGCACTATTGATGCCGTTCCTCTTCACCAACCAACCCATCAATGGTGTGTGGTGGTCTATACCCGTAAGTGACACCTTGGCTGCCATCACAGCCCTCATTATGTTGCTCCTGGAGGTCAAGAAGTTCCATAGATTGATAGAAGAGCAAGACACATGGAGGCACTCGACTCCCCCGCAACCGGATTAACCCAGCAATTGCTCTACCAACTCCGGCACACCTACTGATGCAGGTTTGTGTATATGTGTTACCTTATCTTTCCATATACCCAACTCCGGTAGTCCCGGATCCACCACATAAATAGGTATACCGGAAGGAGCATAATGCAACAACGAGGCTGCCGGATAGACATTGAGACTCGTCCCCACCACAATCATCATATCGGCCTTGGATGCGACCTCGCATGCCTCGGTGAAATAGGGGACCCCTTCTCCGAAGAACACGATATACGGGCGCAGCAGGCTGCCGTCTGGATGACGGTCACCGTAGTGTTGCTCCCAGCCCTCCAAGGGCACAGTAGCCGTTTCGTTATTCTCCGAGCGCAGTTTGGTGATTTCCCCATGCAGGTGGATGACATCGGTCGAACCTGCACGCTCATGCAGATCATCGATATTCTGCGTGATGATACGCGTCCCGGGGATAGCCTGCTGCAACTTAGCCAATGCTATATGGGCAGCATTGGGGTGAGCCGACAAGGTATCACGACGGCGAGCGTTGTAGAAGTCAACACATAGTTGCGGGTTTCTGAGCCATGCCTCATGTGTACACACATCCTCAATCCGGTATTTCTCCCATAATCCATCCGAATCGCGGAAAGTACCCAAACCACTCTCTGCCGACACTCCGGCACCGGTAAAGATAACGATATGTTTCATAGGGAAAACATTTTTTTAGGGTTGATTATTATGGTTAGCAAGGGCAAAGATACGGAAAAATTTGCGAGTATGCAAATTTTTCCGTATCTTTGCAGCCCAAAGGGCTGAAAACGCCTTATAACATCATGACATTACTGACTATTGATACAGCCACCAAAGTATGTTCGGCAGCCTTACTGCAGGACGATGTGGTTATCGCCCATAGGTTTCATAACGAGGATGTCAATCATGCACGGCTGCTACCTCTTTTTATCGAGGATCTGTTTGCCGAAGCCAGACAACGTCATCTTCATATAGATGCAGTGGCTCTGAGTGATGGTCCGGGTAGCTACACAGGACTACGTATCGGATGCAGCACCGCTAAAGGCATATGCTATGCGTTGGATATCCCCTTAATCCCTATTCATACCACCGAGGTTCTGTGTGCCTCTTTGCTCAAGCAACATGAGGTAGAAAAAGACGCTGTGCTCTGCCCGATGATTGATGCGCGACGCATGGAGGTCTATACGACGATGTATACGCCTACGCTGCAGCCGCTCACCGATATACATGCTGAGATTGTAAGCGATGCCGACACTTTCTTCCGCCATGTAAGCGGTAAGAAGATTTATTGTTTCGGTGACGGAGCAAGTAAATGCAGTGAGGTTTTTGCTCCTGCCGGAGGAGTATGTATCGTCCCCGCTATCGAGCCTGATGCTGCCGCTATGAGTGCCGTTGCTTTGAGACATGCCGAGGACGCAGTGAGAGGTAAAGAGATAGCCTATTACGAACCGTTCTATCTTAAGGATTTTGTGGCAGCACCATCACATGTGAAAGGACTGGAATGAGACGGACAACACACATATTATCGGGTATTCTACTGGTCTTATTGGCAACCGGTTGCGGTGCAAACAAAAACACTGCAGCTTCACGTTTTTATCATGAGACAAAGGTCAAATATAACATCTTCTTCAACGGCGATGTGGCTTTCATCGAAGGTCAAAAAGCCATCATCCAAGCCAATGAGGACGATTATACCGATGTACTCAACCTCTACCCTGTGAGCAATCACCGTGCAGCAGAAGCGTCTGCCGGTCAGATGGACCGCACTATCGAGAAATGCAGAAAGAGTATCAAACTCCACTCTATAAAAACCAAGCCAAAACCCAATCCAAAGCGTCGCAGTGACCCCAAATATAAAGCATGGTTGCAGCAGGAAGAGTTTAATCGCCAGATTGCTCGTGCATGGATACGTCTGGGGGAGGCTGAGTTTCATAAGGGTGACTTTCTCGGTTCAGTAGGTACTTTCACCTATATCCTCAATCATTACAGTTATGACCCCGATATGGTGGCACAGTGTCAGTTATGGATAGCGCGTGCATACGGCGAACTGGGATGGATGTACGAAGCCGATGATATGCTCCACAAGGTCAACATGGATAACCTCAAGCGCAAGCACGCTAAACTCTATTCGTCCGTGAGTGCCGATGTGCTCATGAAAGCAGGACAATACCATGAGGCTATCCCCTTTATCAAACTCGCTATGCCCGAGGAGAAACGTAAGGTCAACAGACCGCGTTTTGCCTATGTGTTAGGACAACTCTATGAGCGCGAAGGAAATAAGAAAGAGGCTATCACCTACTATACCAAATGTATTCGCATGACCCCACCGGTCATCATGGATTTCAATGCACGTTTACGCCGGGCAGAGTTAGGAGGAAGGAACTCCATCAAACGACTGAAGTCGATGACCAAACAAAGCAAGTACAAGGACAAACTGGACCAGATATACGCTTCGATGGGTAATATCATGCTGCAGCACAGAGATACTGCGCAAGCCCTGAAATACTATGCCGAAGCTATTGATAAAGCCACCGGTGGCGGCATGACCAAAGCGGATGTCTTGATACGAGCTGCGGATATTCATTATGAGCAGCGTCATTATGCGCAGGCACAACCCTATTACCGTGAAGCCGTTACTATTCTTCCCAATGAACATAAGGACTATGCCCGCGTTCAAAAACGTTCGGAGACATTGGACGGCTTGGTGCGTGAGTATGGGGTAGTCGTTCTGCAGGACTCACTACAAGGTCTGAGCAAACTGAGTGAAGAAGAACAACGAGCCGTGGCTGAGAAAGTGGTGATGGAGCTTATCCGCGCGGAGAAACAGGCGGAAGCGGATGCCAAACAAGCAGCCCGCGATGCCGAGTTGGATATGGACAGGCCGCTCAGCGTAGATACACGTAATATGATAGGCGGTGGCAGTCAATCTACAGATTGGTATTTCTATAATCCGCAGCTACTCCGTTCCGGTAAGCAGGATTTCCAACGCCGTTGGGGTAATCGTACCCTGGAGGATAATTGGCGTCGACTGAGTAAAACAGCGACAGCGACTCCTCTGGCTGATGTCAACACCGATGAGTTAGCGCCGACAACCGATAGCATCACTATGGATAGCCTTGCTATAGCGGATAAACCGGCACCCGTCACCGATGTACATTCGCCCGAGTACTATCTGCAACAAATACCTAAGACACCGGCAGACTTTCAATTGTCGGATAGTCTCATAGCCGATGCACTCTATAACCTTATTTATATATATAAGGACGAAGTGGGGGACAAGGCAGAAGCAGACCGCACTTTCGAGGAGTTATGTAGCCGTTACCCTGCGGATAAGCGACTGGTAGACCTTTACTACATGCAATATCTCACTGCCCTGCGTGATTCCGACGACCAAGCTATGTCGCACTATCGCGAACGACTCACCACCCTCTATCCATATAGCAAACAGGCAGAGATAGTGAGCGATCCGCTCTATTTTGAGCGACTCAAACGCATGACCGCCAGTCAGGACAGCCTCTTCGAACAAACGTACAACGCTTTCGCCAAGAGTCAGTTTAAGCAGGTCAAGGCAAACAAGAAACTGGCGGAAAAGGACTATCCTCTCTCTCCATTGATGCCACGTTTCCTCTTCCTGAACGCTATTGCTGTTGCCCGCACAGATGGTCAACAAGCCTTTATCGGCGAACTGCGCGATATGGTCAACCGCTATCCCGAGAACGAACTGAGTGCAATGGCTAAGGACTTCCTCGCAATGATGGGACAGGGTATGGAGAGCAAGAAAGGCGCCATGGATAATACACTGAACGAACAACGAGGCATCATACCTGAGACGGTAGACACTACTGCTGCGGAACAGACCTTCTCGGCGGAGACCGCAGGGGCAACCGTGGTGCTACTTATCCTACCTGAACCCGACGAGCAGGCACTCAATAACCTACTCTACCAGGTGGCACTATTCAACTTCTCGCAGTTCCTCATTCGAGATTTCGAGTTGAGACCCATGCCGATCTTCGGTGGAGGTGCAGCATTGCGTGTGAACGGCTTTGATAGCATAGAGGAGGCTAAGTGGTATATGGGACTGATGGATAAGAACCCGGAGCTGCAGCTTGAACTACGTTCACTCCGCGTCAGCGACATCATTCCTATCACTGAAGAGAACATGAAACTGCTCAATACCAAATATACCTTAGAGGACTATAAAGCCTTTCTAAAATAGAAAAAAGCAGTTTTTTTGCAAAATTATTTGCATAGGTCAGAAAAAAGCAGTACCTTTGCATCCGCTTTTGAAAAAAAGCATCGGGATGTGGCGCAGTCCGGTAGCGCAACGGTCTGGGGGACCGGAGGTCGCAAG
>CAMHEP010000022.1 GCA_946184195.1 uncultured Bacteroidales bacterium
TGCGAAAAATTTGTAGAAATAATGAAAAAAGTACTCGGTTTAGGTAACGCATTAACGGATGTTCTGCTTCAGGTATCCGAAGATGACCTTCGTGAATTAGGTTTTCCCAAGGGAAGTATGAACCTTATCTCCATGGAGCAGGCGGAGCAGATACAGTTTCGTTTTGCCAACGTACGAAAACGTATGGTAACAGGCGGTTCTGCTTCCAACACTATTACTACTATCACACAATTGGGAGGAAAGGCCGCTTTCATCGGTAAGATAGGTAATGATGAAGTGGGTGATTTCTATCGTAACGACCTTATCAAGAACGGTGTCAAGCCGTTGTTACTACAGTCTGCGGATAAAATGTCTGGGTGCTCTATCGTTTTCATTACTCCAGATGGTGAACGCACTTTTGCTACGTATCTTGGGGCATCAGCGGATATGCATGCTGAGGATATTCAGAAAGAGGCTTTTATAGGCTATGATATCTTCCATATTGAAGGCTATATGGTTCAGGATAACGAGTTGATTGAGAAGGCTATACGTCTGGCTAAAGAGTCTGGATGTATGGTAAGCCTTGATCTGGCATCATACAATGTGGTGAACGAAAATCACTATTTTCTCAAGGAACTCATTCGTAAGTACGTGGATATCGTCTTTGCTAACGAAGACGAGTCGTTTGCCTATACGCATCTCAATCCTGAGGAGTCGGTGGCTAAATTGGCTAAGGAATGTGATATAGCAGTGGTGAAGGTGGGTAAACGTGGTTCGTATGTGCAACAAGGAGATAAGATGTGTCACATTGGTGCCATCACTACAGCATGTACAGACTCAACAGGAGCCGGTGATCTTTATGCCGGCGGTTTTCTGCATGCATTGGGAGAGGGATTCTCGGTGCGTAAGTGCGGCGAGATAGGAACAATAGCTGCAGGACGTGTCGTTGAAATCGTGGGAACTAAATTATCTGAGGAGACGTGGGATGAGATACGTCGTATATGTGCACTCTATCGCGGTTTCCTCCAGAAATATCCGACTAATATCTAATGGTCATGAAATATATTTATATACTCTATCAATATGTGATAGCGCTGCCGCTCCTATTTCTGCTTACTGCCTTCACGGCTATTATGACGGTTATTTGCATTCCATGGAAGAACGGAGCCTTTATCCATGCTATCCAGATTTTTTGGTCGCGTAGTTTCTTCTATCTCACTTTTCTTCCTGTTCACGTAGAGGGACTGGAGAATATAGACCCACATCAATCGTATGTCTTCGTGTCCAACCACACATCTATGTTTGATGTATGGCTTATTTACGGATGGCTGCCCAATGTGTTCAAATGGTTGATGAAGAAGGAATTGGAGCATGTACCTTTTGTCGGCTTTGGTTGTAAAGCTGCCGGACATGTTTTTGTGGACCGTTCGAGTCCGCGTGCGGCTGTGGAGTCTATGCGTAAGGTGGAGAAGGTGCTTATTAATGGTGTCTCCACCGTCATCTTCCCGGAGGGAACCCGTACACTGACCGGTGAGATGGGCCGCTTTAAACGTGGAGCCTTCCAGGTTGCTCTTGACCTGCATTTACCGGTGGTACCTATTTCGTTGAGTGGCTGCTATGAGGCCATGAATCGTAAGGCGTTCTTTGTCACTTGGCATCCCGTCAAAATGAAAATCGGCAAACCTATTGAGCTTGCCGATTTCGATGAGCCTCAGGCGGCGATGGACTATGTCCGTGACCGTATTGCTGAGGGTATTACTCGCGATTAAATCGTGTATTACTGCACGATTAGACATCTACCCGTCATCTCCTTGGGTTGTTCGATACCGAGGATATGACATAGTGAGGGGGCGACATCAGCCAGGATGCCGTCCTCTGTTTTTGCATCCTTGTTGTCGCTGATATAGACGAATGGAACGGGATTGAGGCTATGTGCAGTATTGGGTGTACCATCCTCATTCACTGCGTGGTCAGCGTTACCATGGTCAGCGATGATGATGACCTCGTAACCGTTACGGCGTGCCGCATTGACTACACGGTCTACACAGATATCTATGGTTACCACGGCTTGCTGGATACTGTTATACACACCGGTATGACCTACCATATCGCCGTTCGCGAAGTTAAGCACGATGAAATCGTACTTCTGTGTATCCAATGCATCGCTCAGAGCAGCTGCTACTTCGGGTGCCGACATCTCCGGCTGGAGGTCATAAGTAGCTACCTTGGGCGAAGGAATAAGAATCCGGTCTTCTCCTTCAAATTCGGCATCGCGTCCACCGCTATAGAAGAATGTGACGTGGGCAAACTTCTCCGTTTCTGCGATACGTAGTTGTTTAAGTCCTGCCTTGCTTACAATCTCGCCCATTGTATTCTGTACGTTCTCTTTGGGGAAGAGGATGTGCAGTCCTGTGAAACTGGATTCATAGGGCGTCATGCAGTAGTAGTCCAAGTCCGGTATGCGCATCATTCCCTGCTCAGGCATATCTTGCTGAGTGAGCACAATGGTAATCTCGCGTGCACGGTCATTACGGTAGTTAAAGAAGATGACTACATCCCCTTTCTCTATCTTTGCTACAGGTTGACCGTTCCGTACGTGTACGATAGGCTTGATAAATTCGTCGGTGATATCAGACTGATAGGATGCTTCCATAGCTTCGTGCATGCTCTCGTAAGCAGCACCTTGACCGTTCACTAAACAGTCGTATGCCACCTTAACACGCTCCCAGCGTTTATCGCGATCCATGGCGTAGAAACGACCTTGTATGGTAGCTATCTCACCTACATTCTTTTGCATTTCCTTCTCCAATGCGTCAATAAATCCGATACCTGAATGCGGATCTGTATCACGGCCATCCATGAAACAGTGAACGAATGTCTTGCCCTCCAATCCATACTCCTTAGCAATCTTAAGGAGGTAGAAGAGATGATCTAACGAACTATGTACGCCACCGTCACTCGTCAGTCCCATGATGTGTAGTTTCTTACCTTCTTTCTGGGCTTGAGAGAAAGCGGAAATAATCTCTGGATTCTGCATGATACTGCCATCCTTGCAGGCGCGATTAATCTTCACCAGGTCTTGATAAACGACACGTCCGGCACCTATATTGAGGTGACCTACTTCACTATTACCCATCTGACCATCAGGTAGACCTACGTTCTCACCGCTGGCTTGCAATTGGCTATGAGGATACTTCTCCAACAACGCATTCCAGTGGGGCGTGTTTGTCGAATAGATGGCATTGGAGGCGTCATGCTCACCTAATCCCCAGCCATCCAAAATCATTAATAATGCTTTTTTCTTTGTCATATTGTATACCTTATTACATAGATTCTTTATAGAGTGTCCGATTTAGCGTTTCATTAAGCGTTCCATCTCACGTTTGTCGTCTTTCTCACGGAGCGATTGACGCTTGTCATAGCTATGTTTACCTACACAAAGGGCTATCTCCATCTTGGCCAACCCTTTATCGTTGATATACAGGCGCAATGGAATGATTGTTTTACCGCTCTCTACGGTCTGGCGTTGCAGTTTGCGTAGCTCACGTTTGGTGAGTAGCAGTTTTCTGTCACGTCGTACCTCATGGTTGGAATAACTACCGAAACGATATTCCGATATGTTCATTTGCTTCACCCATAATTCGTTCCCTGTAAACTGACAATAACTGTCACTCAATGAGGCTTTGCCCTCACGGATAGACTTGATTTCTGTTCCGTATAGGGCAATGCCTGCATCATAGCGATCCAAAATCTCGTAGTCGAAACCGGCACGTTTGTTCTTGATATTTACATTACTCTTGAGTAGCACTGTCCGATTACTCTAATTAGAAAAAACGTGCAAAGTTACACTTTTTTTTGCATTCACACAAATAAATCCGCTGTTTTTCTACTTTCTATAGTCCGTCGTCGTTTAGGGTAGGGAAGATACGTTGGGTGCGATAGGAGGTGAAATGTAATCGTAGAGGCATGAGTATATGCACCATCTTCTGCTGCCACGTCGGTGCCGGATCGGGAATGTAGGAATGTAGTGTGAGTGGAATACTATCTTTGTAATAGATAGCATCGGACGGAAGAGCATAATAGCGGATATCATGGTCAGTATAGAGTGTCACTGTCCAATGGAACAAATCACCGATAATAGTGATTTGCATCTCATCGGGGTTATAGCATTCGATAGGTAATGCTACTGAGGTGGGTACATTCTCTTTATGAGGGGAACGGATGACATAGAGGCGGTTATCCTTCGTAACAGCCAAACCTATCATCAAATGTGAGGCAGGTTCCATAGTGAAGAGTTGTTTCCATCCATGTGTATTATCCGATGAAATCGGAAAAACAACAGGCATACCGTGTTGCATTCTCAGCCAATAGAGTTGCTCTTGGCTATCGCTTAGGAGAAAGCCGTTGTCATAGTCTTTCCGTGTAGTACCGTTACCCCATATACATTGCACAGGAAAGCAGAATCCTTTTTTCTTCAACTCACGGGTGAATGAACGCGATTTAGCAGGAAGTAGCGCGTTAGTCTCGCAGTCGATAAACTCCAATCCATCGTCGGTCAGGCGAAATACATCAGGCGGAAGAGTCAAGTCTACAGAACCCGAAGCAGACTCTAACATGGTATAGAGACCGACCGATGGTTTGTGTAGTTGACGCGGAGAAGTCTTGAAGTGAAACGTATAGCGTTGAATGAGTTTAGGGGTCAATTCATATCCATACAACGAATCAGGCATTCTGCCTTCTGCCAAAAGCTGTCGATATGCAAAGAGCGGCAGAAGTGAATCGGCTTGAGCCTTAGTGAACACTTGCCCATGGAAATCTTCATAGTGTACCTGCTTGTCAATGGTACGAAAAGCAATGAAGTCGGAGTCTAACTGCGAATAAAGAACAAAGGGGAACTTGTCCGTGTGAGGTCTTAATAGAGAATAACACGCAGGCACTAACCACATGACTACACCTGCACCTAAGACAATAATGATACTGACTATTTTTTTCATAAACCTTTACCCATTGACAAACGATACACACTATAAAAAGGTAAACAGGTCACCGTACATGCCAACACGATGAGCCATGGCAAGAAATGGTCGTAGCAGGCAGGCTGTGAACTAATTAGACAAACATACACCACCGGTGCGCCTATCGCGAGCCATACTATTCGTATACCCCATGACGGCTCTAAAATAATCCAAGAGGTGACACTATACCCCATCAAGCCTGCGATGAACCACGGACCCAGAGTGAGCAGGGCTCTCACAATGAGTTCGCGTGGTAGCCATATACTCTCTATAACGACTAAAAGACATGCAACTATACCGAACATAATCAAGAGTGCAAAGAGAGAGAAAGCAAGCATGGATCCTATGGAGAGCCCCATGCTTACAGGTAAGTGCAAAGTCAAACGTATACGTCGTTGTTGCATCTCAGGCAACCACTGTACCAGTGCTAATACTACTGATGAAATCAGCGGAATATACATGTATGGTGTGATGAAAAGCATGTCTCTGCCAATCATCGTGGCGATGGTCTCTATCTTGCCAGAAGCAATGAGGGTGCTACGTAGAGCTAACATCAGGTAGATTATCATGCCTATATGAATCATACCTAATAGAATGATAACCCACTTGGTCTTGAGCCATTCCTTATAGAAAAATTGTTGAAACATAATCATTAATATTTACCGGTTAATTCGATAAAAGTGTCCTCCAGAGTCTTTCCGGGGGACATGAGTTCACTCACCGGACATTGACGTAAGATACTGCCATAATCCATCACGATACAATCGTCCACTAATCGTTCCAAGTCTTGGATAATATGTGAGGTGAGGAAGACTGTCTTATTACCACGTTGACAATAGTCGCGCAGATATTCGACGAATAATCGTCTGTATCCGGGATCTAATCCCAACGAGAAGTCGTCCAATATCAATAGCTCCGGGTCTTGAGCCATCAGTAGCCCCAACGCCACTTGGGAACGTTGGCCATTAGACATCTGATTAAGATGCTGATAGTCTTGCACCTTCATGAGACGCATGAGTTCGTAGTATGCATCCTTGTTCCACCTTGGGTAGAAGGGGGCATAGAATCGTTCTATTTGTTGAATAGTCATAAAAGGATATTGCACATGTCCCTCCAACAGAAGACCTATACGTGCTCGCTCTTTAGCAGGCATTGTGCGGGTATCATACCCCAATAGACGACATGTGCCGGCATAAGGTTTGATGAATCCGGATAGGATGTTAATAGTTGTTGTTTTACCGGTACCGTTCTTGCCTAATAAACCCAGTATACGACCTCTCGGCACCGTGAAACTAAGGTCACGATAAATAAGCCGCTTGCCATAGTAGTGCGTCACTCGGTCATATTCAATCATTGCATCTTGCATCATGGATGAAATATATAAAAACGACTGCAAAGGTACGTAAAAAAAAGAAAAAAAACAAGTATCTCCTGCAATATCCCCTTAAATGGGGATTGTGTAATTAGCCGAATAGTAGTAATTTTGCAACGTGAAACGTTTAGGTGGATGGATACTGCTTCTCGGACTCGCTTTCCGTGCCTGGGCAGCACCGGATTCGCTGCGGCTGGATAGTGCGCAGCTCGCTTTGTTAGATAGTATGGAGCGGGCATTTGTATTGGAAGAAGTCGTTGTCACTGCCGAGGAAAGTACTACTAAAAGCAGTGCAAGTGTCATCAATAGGGAAGCAATGCATCATCTCCAACCTTCTTCGTTCGCTGATTTAGTGAATCTCTTACCCGGTGCAACTACTAAGGATCCTGACTTGACACATGCCAATTCCATTCATCTTCGTGAAGCAAACAATTATTCCACAGATGATAACTATGCAGCGTCTTCGTTAGGAACAGGTTTTGTCATCGATGGAGCACCTGTTTCTACAGACGCCAATATGCAGTATATTCAGGGAGGAAGTAGTACACAAGATGGCGAAAGGCAGATGGTGAATAAGGGAGTGGACATGCGTACTATTTCTACCGATGAAATCGAGAAGGTAGAGATTATTCGTGGTGTCGCTAATGCCGAGTATGGTGAGATTACATCCGGCGTGGTAAAGATAGAACGTAGTATGAAACCCACTCCTTGGCGGGCGAGATTTAAGGCAGATGGTTTCAGTAAATTATTCCATGTAGGAAAAGGTGTCGCATGGAACGCTGAGTCTACGGTACTGAATGTTGGTATCGACTACCTCAGCGCGAAGAACGACCCTACCAATACCTTGGAGAATTATCGGCGTATCAATGCTTCTGTACGCTTGCAGCAACGATGGATGGTGCAGGAATATGTACTTCGTTGGCAGAGTAATATAGACTACTCTGGCAATATAGACACCGATAAGAATGATCCGGATATACATAATACCCGTGAAGATTCCTATCGAAGTGAGATGCACAAAATCGGATGGACGAATACTGTAAATTGGTCCCATCGGACACAGACATGGTGGAATACCTCCTTGCAGGCAAATGTGCAAGGAGAGATTAGCAACATTGAACACACGAAGTTCATTCAACTCACAACACCTATTCATCCCATCTTAGACAATATGGACGAGGGTGGAAAGGATGCGTTGTTACTTCCCTCCAAATATGTGGCGAATCATCGGGTGGAAGGACGTCCGCTTAGTGTTTTCATTCGTCCGAAGACATCTTTCACTTTTCATACATGGACATTAGGACACAAGGCGGATGTAGGTGTTGAATGGAAGTACGATAAAAATTATGGTGCAGGTCAACTATACGATATGTCACGTCCGATGAACTATACTTCTAATCTTCGTCCCCGTGCCTATTATGATATTCCTGCCAATAATCTTCTGGCATGGTATGTACAAGACGATATCCACATCCCGCTTTGTCAGCGCTCGAGAGTGAATCAGAAGATGTTGCATAGTCTGGACATGAATATAGGTATACGTGGTAGCAGCCTTTTAGGGTTGGATAGCCGATATGCTATGCGGGGGAAAGTATATATAGATCCACGTATCAATCTTAGTTATAATATACCCGTTGGAATCGGCTTTTTGCATATAGCCGCAGCGTGGGGTATACATACAAAAATGCCTACTTTGTTGCAACTTTATCCCAACTTGCTCTATGAGGACCTGAAGGCACCGCAACAAATAATCACTTCCACTGAGCAAACTATGAATGTGTATACGCATGTCATCAATCCCGTTAATTATGACCTCAAACCTGCACGTAATAACAAGTGGGAAGTGCGTGTGGGCGGTGAGATGAAAGGTCATCATTTTGCACTGACCTACTTCCGGGAAAATATGCGCGATGGTTTCCGACAATGGAGTGACTGTCTCGCCTTTACCTATCCAATCACGGAAAACGGTGTGACTACTGATTATACCAAACTCATTACTTATCCGCTGACTACCAACGGAAGCCGTATCTTTAAGCAAGGTATAGAATGGCAATATCAGAGTCCTCGTATACCGGTTATTTGTACGCGTTTCACAATCAATGGGGCATGGCTGCATACACGCTATGAGAATAGCCAGGCAATGTTCTCAACGGATAAACTTAGCCAGGTGGTGGCGGGTAAAGCCGTTAAGGATACCCTCATGGGATATTATGATTGGGAAGACGGGAGTATCCGTGAGAACCTAAATACCAACATCATTGCCGATGTGTATCTGAAGAAGATAGGACTAACCGTCAGTGCTACTTTTGAACTGAATTGGTATATCGCTCGACAAACGTTACGCAAGAACGGAACACCGATTGCCTATATGGACTCGAAAGACGGAAAGTTACATCCCTATCGGGAGGTAGACAAGGTGGATCCATATTTGCAGTATTTGAATTTTCACTATAACGAACAAATCTTTCGTCGAGTGACTGTGCCTTTTGCCGGATACTTAAACCTAAGGGTGCAAAAGAGCATTACTAAATATGCCAACATAGCTTTATTTGTGAATAAACTGATTGATTATCTGCCGGATTATGATGAGGAAGGTATCACTATTCATCGTAGTGCCGGACCATATTTTGGCATGGAGGTCAATCTAAATATATAGTTTTGTTATGAGGAAAAGAATAGGATGGATAGCCCTGATGTTTACCGCTTTATGGATGAATGGTTGCCGTGAGAAATTGCAACCCTCGGGTGATAAAACAGATACGGATGTGACGATAGTATGTCATCTTCCTGATGGTATGTCACTATCTGATGAATATACCCTTACCATTGAGGCAACAGACCTGAATATGGCAAGGCACTATCATTGGGAATTAACCGGTGTTCTTGATGGGGATAGTGTATTGGTTCATACCGTTACTATTCCTACGGGATACTACGATTGGAGTAGTAGTGGTGTTTTTGGAACTGCCGGTCGGCTTCAGCGCATACGCGGATATGCGAAAGGGCAGAGTACTGTCGGTACAGGCAATGTGGATATCCGTACGTATCTGACAAGTAATAATACAGACCTTATTATTGCAGAGGTGTTTTTTGCCGGTACACTGACACCCGAGGGTAAACAATATACAGGTGATAAATACGTGGTGCTTTATAATAATACAGAAGACACCTTATTTGCAGATGGCATAGTATTGGTGGAGAGTAAGATGAAAAATACTACGCAAATCACGCTCAAACCCGTAGATTTTAGGAATGAATACTTCGCTGCCGATGCTCTATATCGTATTCCCGGTACCGGCAAAGAGCATCCTGTGGCTCCCGGTGGCACCATCCTGTTGGTCGATAATGGTATCGATCATCGTTCTTACAATCCTAACTCATTCGACCTTAGTCATGCAGACTTTGAGTGGTACGATGTGAGTACAAATCCCAACTATACCGACGTGAATAATCCTGATGTGGAGGATTTGGAGAAGATTTATTGCTATACGCTTACTATTTGGGCACCGAATAACCAGGGAAATACCAGTTTGGCATTATGCCGTCTGCCGGATAGTATCAGTGCTGAGGACTATGTCGCTCGTTATAAATTTACTTATGACTACATTATCGTCACCAAAGCTGGTACGTTTGATATGTCTGCCACGGCGTGCAAGCTGATGAATAATTGGGTGGTGGATGCAGTGAACCTATGCCCGAGTACTACTTATCAATGGCTGGTCGTAGACGACTCACTCGACGGTGGCTACACCTATGTGGCGACTGCGGGTAATGATAAATCACGCTATGGTAAGTGTGTGCGTCGCAGAACGATGACAACCCATCCGTCAGGAAGACGTATCTTGCAAGATACCAATAACTCTACCGAGGATTTTTTTCCGACGCAAGAGGCTGACCCTACTTATTTTATGAGATAAAAGAGCAATGTTATACACTATTCTGTTTTTCATAGGAGCACTACTGACTGATACCAGCCGTACTGACGCGTACCTATCAGGGCAATATGGCGAGGCTACCATGACCATTGAGGGAAGGACTCAGGGAGGCTTCGGTGTACATGCTCGCTCTGTCTATGATATCAACGCGGTCCATCGTGTTTTCGGAGAAGCATCCTATCAGTGGAATAAAAGCCGTGATAACTATGGAGTGGAGAATGCTGATTATGAACGACTCTATCCCTATCTGACTACGGATACGGTGGGAGGTGGACTCAAAACCGAAACATACTCTTTCCGAGGTGGATATCGGATGGAGAAGAAACATGTCATTTGGCACGCAGGTCTGATGTTCCGGGCAGTACAGAGTTATCGGGAAGTGGACCCTCGTCCTAAGAACAAGGTGGCTGATCTTACCGTAGATGGTAGTGTCGGGTATTCTGATGCTCAATACGCTTATTCTGCACTCGTTCATGTGGGGCGATATAAACAAACTAACGAGGTGAAATTCTATTCGGAGTTAGGCGAAAGTCAAATCTATCATTTGGTCGCTCCCGCTACCGAGTACGCTCGTTTTTCAGGTAATAAGAAGAATAGTTATTACCACGGCTTACGTGCCGGAATAGGCTTTCAACTATCTCCGCGTCGGAAGGGCTGGATGGCTGTCGCTTCCTACGAGTGGAATCGTGTGACGAAAGAGTTAGAGGATAATGTCAATATCCCGATAGGGCGGCTGGATAAACATGCCATACGGGTAGAGATAGGCTATCGAATGCCTTTGTGGTATGCGTTACTCACTGCAGGTGTTGACATACGTCAGGGAACACAATATTTATATGGTGCCGCGAAGGATAATTACTATTATCTCCTCTTGCGTCAACCAACTTATCTGGAACATGCGTGGCAGATAGGAGCTGAGGGAAGCTATCGCTTGGCTTTGCCGACTGGTTATATGCTGTTTGCCGGACATATGGCATATGCGTTGAAGAACCATTCGGATAATGATGTATCGGAACGTTTTCGGCTATTGGGTGAGTGGCTGAGTGATGATAAGTTGGGTATCGAAGTGTCTATTCGTTATACCTTCCCGATAAAGGGGCGTTTCAGTTGGTTTATAGCTCCGGTGGCTACGTACGACCGATATATCAAAACGACCCACCATCGCTGGCAGGTCGCTCTCTCTACAGGACTGACATTTTAATCAGGTCCTTTTCTCGTTGAAACCGAGGATTATTATTCTTCCACAATCGTGTACTCCAAGGCGTCCACATAGTAGTGGCGTGCCATTGTACATGCATCGCATGCTTGACCGTCGGTATGGTGATGTTCAGCCTCTTCCTTGGCGGCAGCCTCTTGTGTCGGTACATCGAAAGCGCGCACAACACCTTTCACACGCAACGTGTTGTTCATGCTCTCCGGAGCGAATGCCTCAAAGGCAACGGCATTGCAGCGTAGGAATTGTCCTTGTACTCCGCCGCTAAGGAAAGCTTTTTTCCCGCCGTGCTTGCATAGGTGCATGCAGTAACCTTCTACCAACACCGTGTCACCTACTAAGGAATCACCTTGCTCAAAGACTTGACTCACTTGGATGGGGTGTTCTTCGACCTTAACGTTTTTTTGGCAGGCAGTCAGGGCAAATAGCCCTGCTGCCAATATCAAAAGTATTTTCTTCATTGTATCGTGTATTTTATAGTCTGCTTTTTATCGAACGAGTTGACCCTGTGCATTGTATACGTGCCCTTCTTTCTGCAGAAGCAGTACACCGCGGTGGAGGCTCTTCTTAATAGCTTCGTTCTGGCGAGCTTCACTCACACCGGTGCTGGTACCCTGACGGGTGCAGGGGATGATAACGACATCTTCAATCTCTGCACCATCAAAGGTGAAGCTGGTGGTGGAGAGATAGAGGTCGATCTCATCCTCGTAGGGTTCGCTACCATTGGTGAAAGTAACAACGATGGTATTACCGTATGTCACGGTCTCATCGCCGTTGAAACCATAGTTTTCGTAGTCGTAAGGATATGCACCCTGAATATCGAAGCTATGTCCGGGTTCCAGGACGATCGTATAGACGAGGTCATCTCCGTTCATAGCGAACGTTGCTGATTGAATAGCATCAAGGAAAGCCGTTTCACCATCCACAGGTACTTCCGGTACAACGGGCTCTGTCGGTTGCTGTACGCTATAGGTGAAAAGAGGAGCATACCACGAGGAGGTCACATTGATGACTGAATCCATCACTGTGAAGTTAGTGCTGCCTTTTGCGCGCAGACCTACTAATAGTTGGTTGTCATGCGCTGCGGCTGTTACAACGGTGGACATACCACCTCCTGTAGCCAATGTCTTAACGCTCTCCGACCCGAAGTCCTTATCGTATCGCATCTCAACGGTGGTGCCCATAGGACCGTAGTTGATGACGTAGATACTGTCACCTATCTCAAATGTGGCTACAGAGAGGTTAATGGTGCTTTGCTGACGGATAACACCCTTGTCGGCAGAGCCGTCACTCAGGTTAACGCGTACAACGGCGCCATTGTTCATCGTTCCTCCGGCACGCAAGGTGTCATTGCCTACCACAACACCACCCATCACCCGGGTAGTGATATACATATATTGGTTGTCTGCGCTGAATGATACATGATAGGGTAGAACGGCTTGCTTACCATTATGTGCTATGACAGGGATATTATTGATATATTGTGCCTGCAGGTTGGTGTTGAGTTTTGCTACGTAGTGGCCATATTGTTTCTCAGCGAGGGTGAGACTCTGACCGCCTAATGTGAAGTTAACGGCTTCTGATTGATAGAGACCTACCATGTAGAGGTTTCCGTCTACATAACTGAGGCTGTTACCCGAGTCAAAAGTCAGGTTACCGCCGCCTACGATATGCTTTACGTAGCCAAGGTCGCTATCCAGTTTGATAACAAACGTGTTGCAGTTGGACGAGTAGGTCTGTGCGTCGCCGTTCCATGAGTTCTGACGTGCGGCAATAGTGGTAGTGCCGATGGTGAGGTCCAGACTTTGCAGTCCGCTAACGTATACATTCCCCTCAGCGTCTTCGACTATACCTGCCCACTTGAAGACACTGGTCGGATTGGAAGTCATGCTCTCGCTCTTGGCGTACGATGCTGTCAGGTTAAGAACCTTCGTAATCTCTCCGTTAGCGTTCACACGGATGATGGCGGGCTGATAGGTCTTCATACCCGGGTTCTCCATCTGTAGGGTGGTCGGGGTGTTGGTCGCATCTACAATCGTGTATAACGGAGCGTTTTCACCCGATGTCACTTTCTGTTGGTGACGAAATTTGATAGCTAATAGTGCTCCACCGTCACTGGTCGGAGTCACTACTGAACCGGCTAATTCTATCTCACCGGCTTCGCTATGAAGGGCCCATACCACTTGTCCGTCCGTATCCAACTTAGCCAAAAGCATGTTGCTGTTATAACTGCTGGCATTGCCTCCTCCTCCGTAATCTGCTCCTAAAAAGGTAGTATCCACAAGATGTCCTTTGTCTGTGGCTGCATAACTGCCGTAGGAACCGAAGACAAGAGCGTCTCCGTCCGCATAATAATCTACACTTTGCCAGTTTGACTGGGAGTGGTTACCGCTTGCATCACTGTGTAGGTCGGTGAGCCAGTCTCCTTGGAATTGAGCTGCTGCATGAAGAGAAATCAAGGCAGCGGCAAGAAAGAAAATTTTTCGCATAATGAGTTGTTTGTTAATTTATTATTGATTGTTGATTGTTGATAATGTTACACTTCCCTTGTTTTATCAGCATGCAAAATTACTGCTATTTTGCCATCTGCGCAATCCCTAAAATTAGTGAAATTGTACTTCGTCCTTCGTACTTGGTACTTGGTCCCTTGTCCCTTGGTACTTAAAAAAACCGGTTCGCGTCTCACGACGCAGACCGGTCACAAAAAAACACACAGTAATCCACAGGTAATTGTGCAAGATAGACACAACGCTGTGGCTCTCATTAATCATATAACTTACACATTAATAAGACAAGTCAGCAGCATATATCCCTAAATAAATTTGTATTTTTTTTGCATAATTGCCGAAAAAACACTACCTTTGCGGTGTCAAATATTCGTTAGTTGTAAGGTATGTCGCAGGTTATAGCACCGATACGTCTACACGAACAGATTGATAATCAGCATTTTACCCCCCCCATCGGTTCTTCGAATGAGGAGGAATTAGCCTTTGCGCGTCTTTACCATAATTACTATTCTTCTTTTGTCCGTTTTGCTGAGAGTTATGTCCGAAGCCATGATGTAGCGGAAGATTTGGTAGGCGATTCTATTCTCTATTATTGGGAGAATAGGTCACGTCTGTCAGCGGATACGAATATCCCGGCATATATACTCACTACACTCAAGCATCGCTGTATCAATCATCTGGAGCAGCAAAAGACGCGTCTGGACATTCAGCAGTCTATCTATGATACACAGTTATGGGACATCCAGACCCGTATCGATTCGTTGGAGGATACGGATGCCGATACGCTCTATAGTCAGGAGATTCTGGCACTCGTGGAGCAGGGCATGGGAGAACTGCCCGAGAAAACGCGTCGTATATTCTATCTCAGTCGTTTTAAGAATCGTTCCCACAAGGAGATAGCTACCCATTTCCAGCTATCCACGAAGGCGGTTGAGTTTCATATCAGCAAGGCTCTTAAGACCATGCGCCGCCTCCTCAAAGATTATCTTTAGGGATATTCCCTCTTCAACTGCTATATTATTGAAGAGTAATTATTTTGTCTGCCATGAAACGCTTTTTCTCCTTATCTCTACTATTTGCCTTGTTGGGCATTAGTGTTGTCTCGGCTGATCCCGTACGTATCTTAGGTATTGGTAATAGTTTCACCGTCGATGCCTTGGAGCAGCATTTCCAGCCCATGCTGGACGCCCAAGGCAAGCAGGCTGTCATCGGCTACCCCTATCGTGGTGGAACATGGCTCAGCCAGCATGACGCCTGGTCTAATCGTACGGATACGCTTCCCTATAACTATCGTAAGTTTGTCAACGGGCGCCTTACCACTACAGGTTTGGCTACCTATAATATGTCCATGGCGATGGCGGATGAACCTTGGGACTGGGTCGTTATACAGTCCGATCACGATAGTGCGGGTATTTATGCTTCGTACGTGCCCTATATGGAACACCTTATTAATTACGTGCACGCGCATTGTACGAATCCGAATGTCAAGATAGCGTTTTATATGACGTGGGCATACGATGCCACCTCTACCTACGGTGCCTTCAGCTACTATGGACGAAATCAGCAACTCATGTATGATAGTATCGTAGCTTGTGCGCAGCGTGTCATGGCACAGCATCCCGATGTGGAGGTGTTGATACCTGCCGGCACGGCAGTACAGAATGCCCGGACGGGGTATCTGGGCGAACGGCTCAACCGCGACGGCTATCACCTGCACTACGAGCATGGACGTTATATCGCCTCACTCTGTTGGTACGAGGCATTGTTTGGCGAGAGTGCTTTGGATGTCGTTTACCAACCTGCTACCCTCACCGATTACTGTGCCGACCTATGTCGTCATGCTGCTCATGCGGCACACGAGACACCCTATGCGGTCACTTCCTTGGCGGACGAGTATGGGGAAGAGCAGGAGGACCCTATCGAACCCGGCACGGAGTCACATCTCAGACGGATGACGGTCAATGGGATGACCTTGCCGCTTACTGAGGACGCCACGGTCTACACCGCGCAGGTCGACTATACGTTAACTAACGTCTCTCTCTATGCCTATCCTATTGATAGTCACGCCGAGCTCAATATCACCGATGCTGCCGGTGCCGACATCGAACGGGACCCGACGCGACCTTGGTATTATCCGTTGGTTACTCCCGCTCAGGACGATACGGTGACCTATACTATCCGTGTCATCTCCGAGGCGATGGGTAGCAATGAGACCATCTATACCCTTCATCTCATAGGTGCTGCGGCGTCGACGCTAACCTATCCTATTGCCTCCAGAGAGGACTTGGAGAACTTCGCCTTGGCGGTCAACGGTGGTTCCTACTCGATACAGGGAGTGCTGACAGCAGATTTCGATATGAGTCATACGCCGCAGGACTGCTGGATGACGCCTATCGGCACGGATGCGCATCCCTATACCGGTACTTTTGATGGTGCCGGACATACTATCTCGGGCTTTAATCTCTATAGTGTGGACAATACGCTTTCGACGATGCGATTTGTCGGATTGTTTGGATATATACGGGGCGCTACGGTGAAGAATCTGACCATCATCGGTTCGCAGGAGTCCTATTTCAACCGCAGCACGGGGGATATGAAGCAGAATAACGCCTATGGTATCCTCTGTGGGGCTTTCGAGTCCAGCACTATTCAGGATTGTGCCGTCTCTATGCCTATCTTC
>CAMHEP010000023.1 GCA_946184195.1 uncultured Bacteroidales bacterium
GTGAGGTTTTCCTCGGCGTGACACATCGTTTGGACCGTCCTACCACAGGTGTGGTACTCTTTGCCCGCACCTCCAAGGCACTCACGCGTCTCAATGATATGTTCCGTGAGAAAAGCTCTGTGAAGGAATGGACTGGTGATTCGACATCGATTATTCACAAGACGTATTGGGCTATCGTAGAGGGATGTCCCGCTCTGCCTCAAGCACGGCTGGAGCATTGGCTGAAACGCAATGAAGCTCAGAATAAGTCCTACGTGGTCAATCATTATAATCCTGCGCTTCCATCGGCTAAGAACAGCAACTACGAAGCGCCGAAGCGTGCTGTTTTGGATTATCGTGTCTTGGCGCGTGGAGAGCATTATTCCCTTGTGGAGGTTGATTTGCTCACCGGACGGCATCACCAGATACGATGTCAGATGGCGGCTATCGGTTGTCCTGTCAAGGGGGACTTGAAATATGGTGCACGGCGCAGCAATCCGGACGGGGGGATCTGTCTGCATGCCTACCGTATCACCTTGCCGCATCCGGTGAAAAAGGACGAGAACGGAAAACCTTGCACGCTGACTATTACTGCTCCTGTGCCGACAACAGATATTTGGCATAAACTGAACATACTAAATGAACAAACGAAATCATAATCTACATACACAATGAAACGACAAATGTTACTAACAATGGCGGTGCTGATTACCGCAATGACGATGGCTCAGCAGACTATTGTCTACCAGCCTATGACTGAACCGCAAGATACCATCCTTGCTTTCCCGGGAGCAGAGGGTTTTGGTAAGTATGTGAGTGGTGGACGGGGCGGAAAAGTAGTCTATGTCACCAATCTCAATGATAGTGGAGAGGGAAGTCTCCGCTGGGCTGTACAGCAATATCCCGACGAACCTCTTACTGTGTTATTTGCCGTCACAGGAGAGATTTGTCTACAGTCTGATATCCGTATAAGTCGTAAGAACTATACTATTGCCGGTCAGTCTGCTCCGGGTATGGGTATCGTCATCACGCATAACAAGGTGAACCTCGGTAATAGCGAGAATTTTATTCTTCGGAACATTCGTTTTCGTGTGGGTAATGCGACGGCTTCTGGAGCTTTCTGTAAAGAGAATGCTTTGGGAGCAGAGAATTGCTCGAACTTCATTTTAGATCACTGTGATTTTGGCTGGTCTGCTGAGGAAAACATCAATACCTTCGATGGCCACATGTTTACCGTGCAATATTGTATCGTGCATGAAGGACTCTATAGTTCCGGGCACCCTAAGGGAGCACGTGGTTATGGTTGCCAATGGGGGGGCTCTCCCGCTACCTATCATCATAATCTGTTAGCGCACAATAATGGTCGTTCTTGTCGTTTCAATGGAGCACGCAATAACGATAGAGTTGTCTACTTGGATTATATTAACAACGTGAATTTCAACTATTATGGCGGTAGTTCCGGATGCCATGGTGGCGAGAATACATGCGATGATAAATACTATAATGGTATGAACTCAGGACACGAGGTTAATTTTATTAACAACTACTATATCAAGGGACCCAATACCACCAATACACGTCTGTTTGTTGTAGCGGACGAAAAACGAAGCAGTGGTGCTGCAAGCCGTGGAGCCAGCCAATGGTACATAAATGGTAATATCTTTGAGGGTGAACCTAATGCCACGAATGATAACTGGAGTGCTGTGACTATCAAGACATATAGCAAGGATGATGCTCGGGTGGATACGCTCATACGTACCCAAACACCTTGGTGGGATTGCAATGAGGATGCCTCTGTTGTGTATGGGCATTATAACTTCGACCTATATGCTTATGCCGCTGGTTCTTACCAGTCTGCCACGGATGCTTTCCAGACCGTGTTGGATACCGTGGGCTGTTTCCCCCGTGACCATGTGGAGAAGAGGCTGATTAACGAAACGCAAACGAATACCTTTACGTATACCGGAAGTGTTGGTAAAAAGAAGGGCGTTATTGATACTCCTTCTGACGCCGAAGGCTTCTATGCCTACACCGTTGTACCCCCCTATGCCGACACGGATGCCGACGGTATGCCGGATTTCTGGGAAACCGCTCACGGCATGAATCCTGCTGTCGCTGACCAGAATACGCGTGATGCTGTTACTGGCTATACCATGTTGGAGGTGTATCTCGATTGGGCTATGCACAACAAACAGCCCATGGACGACGGCTATTCAGACCTTACAGATGCAGAGAATGTCTATATCCATACTCCTGCTACGCGGTACATGCTGCAGGGGCAGGTAATGATTGACCATGAGGGAAAGAAATACGATGTCACCGGTAGAAGAGTAGAGTAATGAATATCAAAACTTTTTATTTTAATCCATATCGCGAGGCTACGTATGTGGTCACCCGGGGGGAGCAGAAGCAATGTCTGATTATTGATGCCGGACCCTATGGCGAGAAAGAGCAGCAGCGTCTGGCGGAATATATTTCGGTGGAAGGGCTGCAGCCTGTTGGATTGCTTATTACCCATACGCACCCCGACCATATATGCGGACTCGATTTCATCGAACGAACCTATTCGGTAAAGGCGATAATCTTCCCGATAGAAGGACCCTTAGCCGTTCCTGAGTGGAGTAGTCGCATAGAGGTGCTGCGTACACCCGGACACAAGGAGGACTGCGTATGCTACTATTTCCCCGATGAGAACACCCTTTTCACAGGAGATACTCTCTTTGAGGAGAGCATCGGACGTACCGACTTGCCGGGAGGCGATATGGGAACACTCCGACGTTCGTTGGCACGATTGATGACGCTGCCGGATAGTACGCGGGTATATCCCGGTCATGGATTTCCGACTACCATTGCTCACGAACGACAATATAATCCTTTCCTGTAGAAAGAGCTTATGTTAATTAAAAAGAAGAGCTTTTTGGCTCTTCTTTTTTTATAGCAATCTTTAATCTCGAGGATTATTTATGTGGCAAGCTTATAGTGGCAGGTAGATAATCCGCTTCTCTTCGAACCACGGTGTGGGGAAGAAAGAGGCTATTTCTGTCACCTCTGCCAAGTTCCTGAATGGGTGAATTTCACCGGTCAGATTGCCACCTTTCAGGACGATGAGACCATTGGGCATTGCGTTATGATGACGGTGATGAACGTTCTTGCGTACCAGTTTGACAAGGTCGGGTAGGGGCATGACTGCTCTACTGACCACAAAATCGTATTGACGCTTCTCCTCTTCTACTCGTTCTTGTATACAAACGACATTCTCCAACCCGATACGTTGTGCGATATCTTCTGCCACACGTATTTTCTTACCGATGGAATCGATAAGAGTGAACTTGCATTCGGGGAAAAGTATCGCCAAGGGTATACCCGGGAAACCGCCGCCTGTTCCTACATCCAATATCTCTGTACCGGGCTCAAAGGTGATGAGCTTAGCGATAGCTATCGAATGGAGTAGGTGATGCTCCTCCAGATTGTCTATATCCTTACGCGAGATGAGGTTAATCTTCTCGTTCCATTCGGGATATAAGACGCCAAGAGCAGCAAACTGCCCAGCCTGACGTTCTGTTAATGAAAAATAATCTTCGATCATCATAGGTCTTTTGACTTTCGACTTTTGACTTTCGACTATTCTGCTATATTGGTGAATACGTTTTGTACGTCCTCGTCCTCCTCAATCTTATCAATGAGTTTCTGAACCGACTCGCGCTCCTCGTCGGTGAGCGTCTTTTGGTCGTTAGGAATACGTACAAACTCGCACGACTGAATCTCAAAGCCGTTGTCTTCCAGATATTTCTGCATGCCGCTGTACTGGTCGAAGTCGCAGTAAATGACAATCGTGTTCTCTTCCTCATCGCGGTCGAGCTCTTCTACTCCGAAGTCAATGAGCTCCAACTCCAGCTCGTCAAGGTCTACTCCGTCTTTCATCGTGACGGTGAAGCATGCCTTACGGTCGAATAGGAACTGCAGACAACCTTGTGTACCGAGGCTACCGCCATGTTTAGTGAAGTAGCTGCGGATGTTGGCAACGGTACGCATGTGGTTGTCGGTGGCTGTCTCAATGAAGATGGCAACACCGTGAGGTCCGTAGCCTTCGTAGTTAATCTCCTTGTAGCCTTCGGACGATTTATCGGTTGCTTTCTTGATAGCTCTTTCGATATTCTCCTTGGGCATGTTCTCGCGTTTGCACTGCTGGATAAGCATTCTCAGACGCGGGTTGCTGTCAGGATCGGCTCCGCCCTCACGAGCAGCAATAGTGATTTCTTTTCCCAGTTTGGTGAACGTGCGGGCCATGTGTCCCCAACGTTTCAGTTTTGTAGCTTTTCTGTATTCAAAAGCGCGTCCCATAATGTAATTTTGTTTTTGTTATACGTAATTATTGTTGTTTGTTCATCTTGTTTATTTCACGATTTCACCGTGTACTTCGCCGGTAGCCTTCACTTCCTCTTCTGCTGCTTTCTCAGCGGCAGCGGCAGCTGCCTCCTCTTTGGCTTTTTCCTCAGCGAGGTGCTCCTTGAGCAGTTCCTCATCAGCGTGCTCATAGACAGTCTCTATATGGGTCTGCTCGAAGGTGATTTGGAATTCTACACGACGGTTCTCCTTACGTCCGGCAGCCGTCGAGTTGTCGGCGATAGGTTTCTCGTCGCCATAACCTACTGCAGTGAAGTTGTCAGCGTTGACTCCTTTCTGGACGAGATAGTCACGCACTGCCTCGGCACGTTTCTGACTCAGTTTCTTGTTCGATGCAGCCTTACCTACATTGTCTGTATGACCTTGTACTTCAACGATGAAGGAGGGGTTCTCAATGAAGGTAGCGGCTATTTGGTCAAGCAGCGGGTAGGAGGCTTTCTTGATAGTGGCTTTGCCGGTCTCGAACTGGATACCTTGCATAGCCTTCTTCAATAGGTTCTTCACCTCGCGTTTCACCTCGGGACAGCCGCTGTTGTATGCGGGACCGGGTACATCAGGACATTGGTCTTTCCAGTCTGGTACCTTATCCCCGTCACTATCTATCTCGCATCCGAATTCATCTACATGTCCTTGAGCTTGAGCCGGAGTATGGGGGCAACGATCTTTCCAGTTGGGTACGCCGTCACCGTCCTCGTCGCCATCATCGATACATCCTTTTTTGTCAACCGTTGCGTGAGCTGCGATAGCCTCTGCCGGAGTAAACGGACATTCGTCCAGATAATCGGGTACACCGTCTCCGTCGCTATCCAGCGGACAACCTTTCTCGTCCACCATGCCGCGAGCCTCTATCGGTGTGTTGGGGCAGTCGTCCAGGTAGTCGGGTACACCATCGCCGTCGCTATCGATAGCGCAACCCACGGTGTCTACCATACCGTATGCTTTCTCGCTCGTCATCGGGCATTTATCCAGATAGTCGGGCACGCCGTCACCATCGCTGTCGATGGGGCAACCCAATTTGTCTACCTTCACGCCACGAGGTGTGCCGAGACACATATCTACGTCATCCCATACTTTGTCATGATCTTTATCCTTGCGGTTGGTCCCCCATACGATACTGAAACCGAGCAGTAGGTTCATTCCCTTACTCTTCTCGGGGATGTAGGCACCATCAGTAGCTTTGGCTCCATACGATGTGGGGATATAGTCCATGGCAAGCGTCATGTTGATACCGTCATAGGGCATAAAGCTTAAACCGGCACCGATGTTGCTGTATTTACCGTTGTTGAGCAGTGAATAGCTGACTGCTAAGTTGAACCAATTGCACGGACGCAGTGCTGCACCGAATGTGACCTCTTCGTACAGTCTGTTGTTGAATAGGCGGGTGCGGCTCAATACGCCTATACCGACACGGTTTTGCCAGAAGTTGGCATCAACGCCTACATTGAGTTTGGCTGATACCATGCGGGTAAACACATGCTGACGGTCTGCGCCCTCAATGGCTTCCAGAGCATTCACAAGGTCTTTGCCTATGTCACCCATTAGTCCGTCGTTGCGTATACCGTTCAGGTTCTTATCGAAACCGGTGTACACGGTATCTAATGCCAACTGATATTTATCACCGCCTGTCCAGGTGATGAACCCAAGGTCATTCAGTGCAGCGGTTATCTGTACTTGTGGGTGGGGCTTGTATGCCATACCTAAGTCTAATGCAGCACCGTAGCCGGACGGCTTGATAATCTTCATCACATCTACTTTCTCAAATCCGCCGGTGACAGCGTCCTTGATGTCACGATAATACATGTGGTCAGGCAGTCTCTCCTGCATGCCGAGCGGAAGGGCTACGTTCAGGGAGCCGCGTTGGCGAATGAGCATCTGTTGATGGGATGATTCTATGTTGAACTCGTTATTGTTGAGGTTGACATATGCGGTTCCGAGCAGTAACTTAACCTTACCACCGACGGTCCATTTGTCGTTAATCTTGTGGCTGTAGCCGCCGGCTATCTCGGTGTAGGCATCGCCCTGTATGCCAAACGAATTGAGATTGTAGCGGTTGATACCGTTCATGTCCTTCATGCCGCCGTCTAACGCAAATTCATAGAAGGACTTGGGTACGCTCATGCCGTACTCTATTTTCTCCATGATGTTGATATGCACATAACCCTTTTGGTTCTTTAGACGGAAACCGAAACTTAACCAGTTGGTTGTTAGTTGACCGTCTACAAGAATCGTTTTACGCATCGCATTGAGTGCCTTTTGTTTGTCGGCATTAGGGTGCATCATCGTGATGGTGTTGCCGTTGGCATCGGTTTGGAAAATATCGCTTACGGTGAGCGAGTTATTGCCGCTCCACATGCTGGTATAGCCCAGCGGTGAGAAGTTCACATATCCGTCCGATACGGGTTGCAACGCGGGGTTTACTATATGGCGCATCGGTGCGTTCTCAAGGAAGTATAGAGTGCTCACTTCCTGTGCCCCTGCTGCCAGTGTCATGCCAAAAAAGATGGCAGCCATGAATATACGATTGGTCTTCATTGTTCGTCCTCCTTTTGACATTATTTATTATTTTTATTATTATTGTTAAAGTTGAGAATAGCATCAACGGTAGCAGCAGCACCGATATGGATGCGCAACCCTTGCTGTTTCTCCAGTTTGACAGGGTAGGGGTAGGAAGTGTTCTGTAGCTCCTTGTCGTCTAAACGCAAATCATATATCATCCTGTCTGCATTGCTTACCTCACGCCATTGTTTCTCGTTCAGGTCGGCACTGATAGTGTTCTCGCCTGCCTCTATGAGCTTGTAACCTGCTCCATAGCGAGGTGCCTTGATATTGATTTTTTTATCAGGTGTCAGCCAGAGCGTGTCCTTCGTCATCGGGTCTTTCACTACCTGATTACTCTCATTGAGGAAATATACTTTACCTACGAGGTCAAACGGCACCTCGTTGCGAATGGAGAGGAATAGTTTGACATGTCCCGTCTGGATGGTATCGATGAAATCGACGGAATGGGCTATCGAGTCGAGCGAATATTCGTTTAGACCGAGGTCGAATACGGTGTCCTTGTAGCTGAAGAACAGTCCTTTGTTCAGCATGAAGGGCAGCTCCACGATGCCCTTAACGTGCATCATCTCATCGGGAGTGATACGTATCTGTGCCGGGGTGTTATCTTGCAGCAGGGTGTCAAAATCAACGCTGAAGGCGTATGCGATGGTGTCCGGGTGGATAGAGAATAATCTGTCCAATTGACCTTCCTTGACATCTTTGGAGAAATGCAGGGTCATACGGGTCGTATCGTTCAGATTGGCTCTACCTGTCGGGTTGACAAAATGGCGCTCCGGCTTACCGGGATCGGCAACTTGCTCCACACGTTGTGTCTTGCCGTCAAAGAGGGCAAACACCGGTTGCCCGCCTTTCTCTGCCGAATAGATAGAGTCGAAGGATACTCTTAGCGGTCCGGCTATCTGAGTCTTGATGTCGAGGGTGAATTTAGGGTCTGCCAAGGGTAACTTTGCGCCGAAGGTGTTCCAACTCTCCCACTCATCTACAATTGAGATAACACTCTTGTCGTGCATGTCTTTGGTCGGCTTGAAGAATCCCCACATGGCTTCATAGTCGATGAACTGTACCTTCAGCAGGTAGTTGATTCGGGCATTGCTTCCTAAGTTGACCGTTGAGCCGCCGGGGATATTGAGGTGGAATAATAGGTGGAATGTCACCGAGTCGTTTACGTTCTTAAATCCTATCGGCTGAGAGCTGTTTTTCACAAGGTTCATCAGGAAATGGTCGATATCAATGGGAATGGTATCTTCAAAATCCGTTATCTTACGCGGAAACTCTTTACTCTTTGAGTAAACCAGTACGGTGTCAAGTCCCTCACAATGGAAGGTGTGGTCATTTGCGTCGCCTCCCATCGCCATGCGGATACTGTCTACCATACTCCATTCCAGTCCCAGGTTACCTTTCTTCTTGAGATAACTCTTGAAACTGGCTCGGCGGATATAGACGCTGTCGATACGCTCTGTGCCGACGGAGTCGTTGATACCATCCAGCTTGAGGCCTATCACAAAGTCCAGATTTAGGGGAAGATCTATGCCTGCCGGTACGGTGACGGTGTTACCGTCATACATGGTCGAGGGTAAGGCTAATTCGGATACTTTGTCGTATATGTTCAGGTCCTTGTCTGCCTGACTGATATGGTCTGCCATATCTACGATGTGGAACTCCTCTTTCATCTCAAAGGTGTCGGTGTAGAAGAGCAGGTTCTGATCGCCTTCCCTGCCGATATGCATACCTTTAACATCATATTCGGTGAAAATCTCACCGAGCGTAGTATGAACCGTTCCTATTGGAACAGTCAGACCCATCTTGACATCCATGGATGTATCGATGTTCTGCAGGTTTAATTTTTCTTTACATCCGCCCAGTAGCAGCCCTACTGCGAGTAGCGGAACAAAGAGTCTTCTCTTTTTCATTGCTGTTTGTTTTTTATTTGGTTAGTGTATAGTTTTTTCATTGGATAGACGGATGGACCCATAAACCGCGACAAAATTACAAAAAAAAATCCATATATGCAAACATATATGAATTTCTCCTGCAAAATGAGCATTTTTTTCTCATATTACTTGTCTTCTTTTATACCAAAAACACTTTCTCCGTGGCACGGGTCAGTGCTGTGTACAGCCATCGTATCTGTTCGGTTTTATCGGCTTTCTGCTCAGGAATGCGGTCCATACTGCCGCGGTCGATATAGACATGCTTCCATTGACCGCCTTGCGCCTTGTGGCATGTCACGGCATAGGCAAAGCGTATCTGCAGGGCGTTGTAGTAGGGCGATTCGTAGATTAGTTTCACTTTTTCCTTGCGGTTGCGTATCTCAGGAAAGTCCTCGCTGATGCGCTCAAATAGGTCCTGCTGCATGCGGTAGTTCTGGTCGGGAGAGTCGGAAGTCAAGGTGTCAAGCCATAGGATGGCATTGATTTCCCAGTCATAGTCCACTGCGCGAAGGGTGGCGTCTACAAAACGGAATCCGTACATCTCTCGCTCGTGGCGTAGACGGACGATATCGAACATGTCGCCGTTGGCGATAAAGGGCAGATCCTCGTACTCCTTGGTGACGAAATAGTTATTCTTGGTCACCATGATTCTGTCGCCGTTCTCAATGGCCTCTTCTTTCCAGAGAATGCGGGCTCTCACGCCTTGATTAAAGAGGGTGGTACGCTTGTTGCTACGGGTGATGATGATGGTTTGGTCGCTCCCTACGGATTGGTAACTCTTCTCGATGAATTCGACCACATCTTGCGGTTCTACCCGTATCACATCATCGCCGGTCTGTTGCTCGGGAACGGCTTGCGTCACGCCGCTGGTCAGCACTTGACGGAGGGTGGTGGCATTGCTCAGTATGCCGCTGTCCAATGCCTGACGGGCTACTTGCCTCAGTGTGAAATGAAAGACGCTCAGTCCATAGCCTTCCAGATGATTGATTTGCAGCGCGGGACTTTGTTCCGTACCTACCGGAGGTAATTGGGCATCGTCGCCTAATAATAAGAGCGAACAGCATTTGCCGTTGTATACATAGTGTATCAGGTCGCTCAGCAGACTACCTGTGCCGAAGGTGGGGTTGTCACGCTGAGCAGATATCATACTTGCCTCATCTACAATGAATAAGGTGTTCTCTCTCTGGTTATCTGCCAGTGAGTATCGCTCCACGCCCAACGCGTCTTGGCGGTAGATGCATTTGTGTATCGTGAATGCCGGTCGTTCGGCGTAGTGGGCAAGTACTTTGGCGGCTCTGCCGGTGGGGGCGAGTAGTACGGTGCCTTGGCGCAACTTATCCAATGCACGAACCATTGCGGCTACGACGCTGGTCTTTCCCGTACCGGCGTAGCCCCGCAGTAGCATCACCTTGTGCTCGTCACGGCTGACCATGAATCGGCCGAGTTCCTTAAAAAGACCTTCTTTCTCCTCGTTCGGCTCGAACGGCAGTTCGGCTTTGATGCGTGATATGATAAAATTCTCTAACAAAAGTGGATTATTTTACTTTTTTTCTTGCGTAATTCAATTTTTCTCCGTACCTTTGCACCCGCTTTTCGCTTAAGGCGGAGACATAACTTAGGGGTAGTCCTGCACGACCAGCTCCCCTGAAATCCCCCAGGTCTTGACCGAAGCAAGGGTACAGGGTTGTAGCGGTGCGATGTAGATCGCTACCCCTTTTTTTATTCTATTTTCTCGCCTAACACGCTGTAACGTGCGTTACCCCTGCGTATAATCACTTGTCCGTTCTCTACCTCCTTGACGGTTATCTGTTCGTCGCTTGGGATATGCTCTAAGGCGGTTGCCTTGCCGGCTTGCCATGCGGCATAAGCATCCGGAATGCCGTAGCCGCGTTGGTCGTCATGTCCGGGGTAGAGCGACGCACTCTCGATGATGAGCCGTCGTATCTCCATGGCGCTCAGTCCGGGTAGTGCTTGCCATAGGCATGCCGCCATGCCCGCTATCTCCGGTGTGGCGAACGAGGTGCCGTTACCGCGGATGATGCGGTTGGTAGCAGGCTGGTAGACCCGAGTCTGCACGCCTATGGCGCTCACCTCGGGTTTGACTCGGTCGTCTATGCTCGGACCATAACTGCTGAAGTCTGCTGCCTTACCTACGCTATCCACAGCGCCGACGGTCAGCACGCTGTCCGCATCGGCAGGTAACATTATCTTATGCCATGGTTTGGAGCCTTCATTGCCGGCAGCTATGCAGACGATGTGTCCGCGCCTTGCCATCTCCGTGGCTGTACGGCTGAGCGAACTCTGTCCGTCTAAATCATCATGGGTGAAGTTGTAGATGCTGTCCGCTCCTTCGAAAACGGAGTAACCGAGCGATATCGTGATGATGTCGGCGCCGAGCGAGTCTGCCATATGCATGGCTCTCTGTAGGCGCAACGTCTCGTCCCATGTCTCTTGGTAGATGTTTTCTGTGCGGAAAAGTATATACTTGGCATCGGGGGCTGTCCCGACAAAAGCGGATGAATCCATCAGCATCGTACTTAGCACTTCCGTGCCGTGTATGTCGCCGCGGTCGCTGAATAGGTCGGCTTTTCGTACCGTATCAGGCACTAAGTCGTAGTAACCGATAATCTGCTGTTGCTTGAAAACGCTTGAATCGTTGGCACGGTAGAAGCCGCAGTCGATGACTGCGATGGTTTTCCCCGCGCCGCGATAACCTGCGTCATGCAGCGGCTGCAATCCAAGGATGACACCTAATATGATACCCAAATGATACATTTTTATACTCGTCTTTACTGCACTATTACTGCACTATTCAGCCGACTGCTTCGAGACAAAATGCGCCTGACAACGGGCATTGAGCAGCACGACATTCTCCACGTGCTGCGTGTGCGGGAACATATCCACCGGCTGCACCGCGTCTATCGTGTATTGGCTGCTGAGCAACTCGAGGTCGCGGGCTTGTGTGGCGGGGTTGCAACTCACATAGACGATGCGCTGTGGCGCTGCCTCTAATATCACGTTCACCACATCCTCGTGCATGCCGGCTCGCGGAGGGTCGGTAATGAGGATTTCGGGGTGCCCGTGTTCACGGATGAAATCGCGTGTAAGTATATCTTTCATATCGCCGGCGAAGAACTCGGTGTTGGTGATACCGTTCACTTCGCTGTTGACTTTGGCGTCCTCGATTGCTTCGGGCACGTACTCGATACCTACCACTTTCTTGGCACGTCGTGCCACGAAGTTGGCTATCGTCCCCGTACCTGTGTAGAGGTCGTAGATGATGGGTTTCTTCTCCGTCCCGTCTGACTCGTGCGATGGGTCTTGACCCGAGAAGGCGAACTCTCGGGCTACCTTGTATAACTCATAGGCTTGGTCGGTATTGGTCTGGTAGAAGGATTTAGGTCCCACTTTGAACCGTAGGTCCTCCATTTGTTCGATGAGGTGGTCTTGACCGGCATATAGTTGCACATCCAGGTCGCCGATAGAATCGTTCATCTTGTTGTTCATCACATACATCAGACTGACTACCTCGGGGAAATTCTCCTTAATAGAACGCATTAGTGCCTCATTCTTCTCTCCGTATTCACCGGCAAATACGACCACCACCATCCATTCTCCCATGTGGTTGTTCCGGAGCATGAGGTTACGTATATCACCGTTGTGGGTATGCTCATTGTAGAACTGCATCCCCAGCTCCTGTGCTTGGGCGTATATATGGTTGCGTATTTGGTCGTTGAGCGGATCCATCAGGTGACACTCGTCTATCTGCAGCACCTTGTCGAAGCAGTTGGGGATATGGAATCCTAGTCCGGGAGTGAAGGGTACGCCGGCTTTCATCTCCTCGGTGGTGAGCCATTGATGGTCGGCAAAGGTGAACTCCAACTTATTACGGTAGTGATAGATAGCTTGGCTGCCCAAGGTGGGGCGTATCTCCGGTAGGTCGAGGTGACCGATGCGTCGAAGGTTATCTTCCACCTGCTGACGTTTCCAACGCAGCTGTTCCTCGTAGGGCAGTATCTGCCATTTGCATCCGCCGCAGGTGCCGTAGTGGCGGCATACGGCGCTGCAACGTTGCTCGGAGGGCTTGACCACGCGAACCACGCGTCCTTCCATGAACGAGTGTTTCTTCTTGGTCACCTGCACATCGACGATGTCGCCCGGCACGCAGTAGGGTACAAAGAGCACCACGTCGTTCACTCTACTCAGCGCTTTCCCCTCTGCTGCCAGCGCTGTTATCTCTACATTCTCTAATATAGGTAGTTTCTTTTTCATCACTTTTCACTTATCACTTATCAATCATCAATCATCAATCATCAATCATCGCCTCCAACGGCACTCCCCATCGTGTCACTTGTGTCACCGTATCTCTCACGCAGGCGGGCAGTCCGGTATCGCGATAGCGGGCAACGACCTCTTCGTTGCTGTTGGGGCGGAAGGCGCTCACTGCGGGGGCGTGCAGTCGTTCGCCGTTAGGTTGTGTGGCGTAGTGCAGTGTCTGCCCGTCGCGGGTGATGATGACGCCCGAGTGGCATGCCTGCGGGATGCTACCCTCGTGGCTGCCGCTGATAGTGAGGGGAACGCCTTGACGGAGCAAGTTACCCTGATAGGGAGTCTCCTCCCTGCCACGGATCAGGTAGATATGGTCGTAATGACTCTGTAGGCTGTCGAGGGCCCGGCTGTCGGCGCTCACCACGCTGTATCCATGTTCGATGAGTCGGCAGGCGTATCGGGTGGGGAAGTCGTGTGTGTTACCCACAAAACCCTCGGTGGCATGGTCGCGGTAGCAGTTGCCCCAGCCGCATTGTTCATCGCTTAGCCATTGGGAGGAGCGACGGAAATCGTTCACCGTACCTATGTAGGAGTAGTCTATGCCGTCGGGGATAGCGTCGCTGCCGGGAACGATGCCGGCGTAGGTGCTGTCGCTGAACCAGCGAGGACCGCGTACGGTATGGAAATCGTTCACCACGAGTGCTACGGGGGCACTGTCGTTGTCTTGGATGACGATGGCATATACTTCACTCGGGAAACTGCGTCCGCCCTTGTTGACCGCTCTCACGCGCAGCTCGTGTACCTTACCGTGCTCCATGGCTATCCGTGCGTTCGTCTTCTTACCCCGCCATATCTCGTGCCATGTGCCTTTCTCCCTTAACCCTTCGCCACTCACCACTCGCCCTTCCACGACGAACTCTTTCGCTCTAAGCTATCGGTGGTGGCTGTCCAGCTGACATGGCAGCGGTGTTCATCGTCGAGTCGTAGGGCTACATGACTCGGTGCTAATGGAGCGGGGACGAAGTTACTCCCTTGCAGCCATCGTCCTATACCTTTGTAGATGGCGCGTGCTGCGTCGAATTGAAAGGCGGGATTAAGTCCGTATTGCATATCTGCCATGCTCTGATGGCTCAACAGTTCCAGTAGCAGGGTAGGTACTTTGTTTGCTTTGGCTTCGAAGTAGCCGCTATTCTTCAGTTCGCGGCGCGGCCAGGCAGCGGTGTATAGATGGCGCAGGTCTGCGGTGAGCTGTGTCTGCACCATGTCGGCAAGTCCGCGGCTGATATGTCTGTCGCGTCCGTCGCCGAGTGTGGTCTCTCCGTATAGTCCTTTGTCGCTATAGATGACCAGTGTGCCGGTGAGCAATGTGTCGCTGGGGTACATAGAGCCGTCGGTGTGTAGGGCGAGACATAGGTCGATGGGGACATGCTGTCCCGCCTCGTGAGGGTTGGCACTGCTGCCGCCGCTCAGCCAGTTGACCCAGAACGGGCGACAACGTATGTCGTCGCGGTAGGCATCCTCCTTGTCGTCGGGCTTATGGTTGGGCATGCGTAGGTGGGTATCCATCCATATGGAGTCGGGGACGCCGGTATAGGCGAGCCAGTAGCGTGCTGCCTCTGCCCAGCGGGGATAACCGCTCTCGCCGATGGTCATGGCGGCGCTGTCGCCTATCTGTCCGCGGGGTTGCACCACTTCGGCGCCGGCATTACGGAGCATCTCGGTCACCAATCGACTATACTGACTGCTGTATAGGTCTTCTACGGTGGTCCATAGGGTAGCGCGTTGCCAATGCCAACGTTGCTGAATGCTGTCGTGGTAGATACCGTGGCTGCCCCATAACGCGATGCGTCGTCCGCTGAGCGATGAGCCGTCAGTGGGTACGCCTTGTCCGTTGCGCATAGGTTGCGCCTTGGCGGGGATATAACGACCGAGCTCACTGATTTCGTAGCCGTCGGTATATAGTTGTATCACTCCGCGTTCGTGTCCCAATACCCATCTACTGACGGAGCGTTTCAGGTCTTGCAGCTCGTCGCGGGTGAGACTGAGGTAGCTCATGGTGGCATTGGTGTTAAGTCGCACATGATTTCCGTTGACGCGCATACTCTTCACCTTGACCTTGGGTACGGCGATGGTGTTAAATCCCGCATACTCGGTCAGGCTGTCGCTCAGTTCGCGGTAGCCGATACGTGTTGTGGCGTCGGTCTCACTGCTCCATAGCAGCCAGGTCGTGAGTGCTACTATATATAATATATAATAGGGGATAACTTTTTTAAAATTTTAAAAATATAA
>CAMHEP010000024.1 GCA_946184195.1 uncultured Bacteroidales bacterium
ATCACTTCTTTCTGACTAACTGAGACACGATATTTTGTATCCTCCAATTCCATAACTTGCTGTCTTTCAGTCGATACATGCCCCAATAGAGCAAGATGGTCGTTACAACTCCTATTATGGTGCCTCCCCATATGTCTTCTGCAAAATGTTGACTTAGATAGATGCGGCTATATCCTCCGAGCACAGCCATAAGAAAACAAACTACAACCCAAAGGTTCTTATTCTTATAGTTCTCTTCTACTACAATAATGGCTAAAGTGAAGAATAGGGCAAAGAAAGTGATGGTGTGCCCCGATGGGAACGAGTAGAACGACGACATGCGTACGCCTTCCACCAGTTGCAGTTGTACATCCGGCATATGCTCTCCAAACCATGTCAGCGGTCTATCTGTGTCAAATGCATATTTCAGTCCTTGTCCGATAAGTCCGCTCAGCAGGATATCCGCTAAGGCAAACAAGCTCCAACCGGCTTTATAGAAAAGCAGGAGTGCGACGACGACATAAGGCACCCATTCGCCAACGATTGTGTAGTACCGCATGCAACCGTCCATGATGGCGTTATGCTCGGGATTCATCGCTAAATGCAGTGTCCCCTTGTCGCAGCCTAATAGCACTCCGCCCAGTGTCGCTACGAACACTAGGCAGAGGCTGAGAAATAAACTGTTCCTTCTGAAAAAGTCTTTCATTCGTTCCTTGTTCTCGCTTATTCTACGCGATTACCCATCGTGTCGTACAGTACGCCGTCTACTTCGATGAGCAATTGCTGACCACGCATCAACTTGCGTGTCTCGGGGGCGGCAAGGGATTGATAGGTCGTCTCATAGGAAGGCTGATCACCTTGGGTACTGGGGGTAAAAGTCCTCTCGCAGGAACGCAGTACTTGACCATTTTGGTCGGCAAGGAGAACGAAATAGGTTCCTTCTAATAGCGAGTCTTTAGGCAGACTATATACTGACTCTGTAGCTCCGGGGATGGGCTCCGGCAATCCCATGTCGTTGTATTTATACCATTGGAACGCGGTGAAGATATAGCCCTTGTTGCCGTATACTGCCAGCGTGTTACCGAATTTCTTGGCAAAGATATCGCTCGAGTAGGGGATATTGAGCTGGATGGGTATATCCACATATTCGGCGCAGTTCTCGGCTGGGTCGGTGATGGCGTCGAATAGACGAAGCCATCCTTGGTATACGCCTGCTATCGCATTGTCGGCTTGGAAGGTGATATCGCTTGTGCCAACCACTCCGTTGCTTAATACATTGTTGCCATATAGTAAGTCGGCTTTACCGATGGAGCCTTTGCGCAACTGATACTGTATGTGTATCTGGTTCAAACTGCATTCACGCTCTGCCACAGGACTGACGCTATTGACTTGCAGACAGGTCACAATCTTAATGTTGTATGTGTACTTAAAGTTGTAGCACGATGTCTGTATGCCGTTACGTTTGCGATAGCGTACAACACCGTTAACGCTCGACTCTATCCACTTCTCATCCTGCCAGTTACCGTTCTCGTCATAACCGCCGGGTATAAGATACTTATCATGCACTTGCTCCGTCACGATGGTGTCTTTCGGTGCAAATACATTGAGTTTCAAGGTGTATACTTTGTCGCAATCACCGGCAGTAATGGTGTCATAGATGACCATATCCTCGTTGTGTCCTTGTACCAGACTCCAGTACGATTTGCCTTCAAACTGATAGTCTTGCATTTCTTCCAGACACTTGAATACTTCTTCGCTTATCGTGTCCGGTTTGTTGATATAGAACGAGAAACGTACTTCTTCTGCAGGTAATGTAGTACCCTCTGGACAGCGTTTCTCAGGATATACTTTCGCAGTAACATCGTACCAACCCGGTGAATCGAAGATGTGATTCGTTTGCGGTGAACCGTTGAGTTCGCTCACTCCATCACCAAAGTCCCAATCTACTTTGGTAATTATCTCACCTGCACTTATCTGTGCATCGAAACTAAGGTCGCTACCCATGCAGAATGGGTTTTCATACCGATAGCCGTCAATAAATGCTTTTCCCTCTACTTTTACACCACGTTTAACAGCGGCAGAACCAACCGAGTAGGCGTAACTCTCGTCGTTACCATTACCATATACGTGAGCTATAAATCCGTCCGGATTCTTTAGGGTGAATACACCTGTATTGGTTTTGCTGGGTTTCTTTAACTGTGCTAACCATACTCGGGTGTATGACCAATCGGGATTGCCGTTTACGGGAATCCAGTTAAAGGCTTCTTCTGGTGCCGGACTTATCGTTGTTTGCGCGGCTTCGTCAGTCTTGCAGACGATGTCAATATAGTGCAAGTCTGTTTTGGTCGTTCCGCATACACCGAACGTGATTTCGCTAATGCGCTGCTCCAACGGAGATATCCACACCATGGACGGGTCTCCCTGACTATTCTCCATCTCGCTCGGGCTGGAGGAATAACCATTACTTACATCATAGGAATAGACTGCCACCGGGCAAGATGATTTTAAATAAACAGCATCTTCTTTCACGGTGACACTCGCTTTATTGATAGGAGTTACACTAATGGGGTTGACACTCATCTCGAACTCGTACGTCTCACCCATGTTGATAGTGCTTACTGAATTACCGTCAATCCAAAGTTGCGTTCCGTCTTCCATCGCCGTCACACGAATTCGGTTGGCATCTTTTTTCTTGCTACGGGTAACAACAAACTCCGAACCCCAGAAGTCAACAGGCATTGCTTGTTCATAGGTACAGTCACGAGCTGCTTTGCCGCCTGGAATTTGAGTGAACACATCGCCTTGGAAGATGGCAATCTTCTTTCCGCTCAATGCTTCTACATGTGTGCCTGAGAGACTTTGAAGGGTTTGACTTATTACGTAATAGGTCTGACCCGCATTCAAATTGACCATATATGACTGGTTGGCAGGTTTATTATCCTGAGTCGTACTGCTCGGAGTGATACGTACGGTGGTATTGTTCTCTACAGCAAGTATGGTGAACATACTCAATGCATCACCGTCACTTGGTTTGATATACGGAGGATAATCTTGCGTAAAGTATTCTGATTGCAACACAGGCGTCGGTAATATATTAGCTGCGTCAAAGGAGTTCTCCATCCATAGTGCGGCAAAGACAGAAACCTCTTCCGATGTTACTACCTTCAGTCCGAAATTATGTCCCTGACCTGCCTGTGACTTGATGTTATTAATCGAGTTGGCAGTTGTCGGATACCATTGAGCCATAGGGATATCATCGATAGTAAAGGTCTCCCATTGATTGGCACCTACCGTACGCGTTACTCCTGCCCAATTAGGATTATTGGGATTAGTAATCGTGATGGTCGTATTCGGTTTCTTCGTGGACACCGCAATAAACGGTTCCGGTAAGCCACTACTGGGGGCTGCTGATAGAGTAAGGGCTACCCAAAACTCTTTTCCCTCCGTACTTACTTGACCCCATACCGTTGTGGTGCTGCATATCCACGCAGCAAACAACATGACGATGAATGAAATCTTTTTCATTGGTGATTTGTTTTTCAATCTCTAAGGTCACTAGTCGCCCAAATGACCTTAGAGACCTTATTTATATATTATAGTATCTCTATTTCTACACGACGGTTATTCTGTCTTCCCTCTTCGGTCTCGTTGGTGTCAATGGGCTTCGTCTCACCATAACCAACGCTCTCCAGACGCTCTGCCGCTACGCCGCGTTCGATGAGTTCCTTGCGAACGGCGTTAGCACGTCCTTCACTCAACTTCTGGTTAGCAGCGTCTTTTCCTACGCTGTCCGTGTGACCCATAATTCGTATGCGAACCTCGGGATTACGCAGTAGGTACATCTGGAGGTCGGTCAGCGCTTGCTCACTCGTCTTTAGGATACGGGTCTTGTTCGTGGCGAAGAAGAGGTTATGTACTACGAATACCTCACCTTTCTTAATCGGCTCCAACTCAATAACGAGGTTATCACCTATGTTGGCAAGGTCGGCGTCATAACGCTCGTAACCCATCTGCTCAATATGGAGTGAGTAATAGATGCTGTCGCTCAGCATAGCGCGACCCTCACCCTTTGCGGAGTCGGTAGCCATCGTTTGAATCACATGCTCTGTACCACGTTTGCGGATAGCGATAGTAGCCGGTATTGCGGCCTTGGTCTCACGATTGAGTACTTTCACCTTGAGTACCGGTACGTGGTTCATACGTATCTCTACAGGACGAGTCACACCCACTGAATCGACCGAGAATGCCATCGTGACGGGGTAGTAATCGTTAATGTCAGCGTGGATAGAGTAGTTACCCATCTTAACACGTTGTTTGTGTGCTCCCTTGGGTAATTCGCGCTCACGCATCGTCACACGGTCTGCATCAGTGTTCTTGATTTCAACACGCACACCTTCCAATAGGGCGCCTGTGGCATTATCCACTACGCGGATGTCGGCATACGAGGTCGGTGCCGGCAACGGACGAGCCTTCTTGCCCGGTACCTCAAACTGTACGGTGAACTTAGCGCCGACAAACAGGTTACTTAGTCCGCTACCGCCGTTAATACCGACCATCGAATTTGAGCCGGTCGGTGCCTGTACAGTGTTCACGTTGTCGGCAAATGTCATCGGTAGTAATCCACTTGCGTTCTTATTGCCCAACACGCTATAATCGGCAAAGACACTTACCTTGTAGTGTACATGCTCACGACCGAACGGCAGGCGCTCACCGGGTTTAACCTTGACTTTCTTCTTTTTATCCGGTTGCTGTTGTAGCCATTCGTCCAGGTCCAGACCTAACTCGATGCAAGCACTCAAGTCAAACGGATTGATATCTGTCTTGCCCTTCAGCCCGCTGAACTCTTGGTCTGCGGCAACGGGGGTGAAGTTATGCACCGTCTTGTTGTATTCAATGATATCATAGGTGCCGCTGGTTGAGTAACTGTCAATAATCTTGTATCCGGCTTTCACACCAACCATAAAGAAGAACTTGTCAAACTCCGCACCCAACATAACCGGCACTCCTACATATCCTAAGTTCCTCGTCTCCTTAGCACCACTGACCATGTATATCTGCTCACGATCAGTTGCTCCGGCAATAGGACGGTTGAACATATAGCCGTATTTGGTGGCGGAGTTCAGCCATGTGAAGTCCAATCCTGTGGAGAAACGGAACTTACCATGCTCTAACTCATAGGCTGCTCCTAATCCTGCACCCGGTCCACCGATAAGCTTGCGGTCGTCCAACTTACTTCCATCAGCGTTGTTTACCTTGTCAAACATAGCAGCATATCCGGCGCGACCATAGATATTGAATAGGCTTACCGTCTCTGTCCTTGGAGCTGCATTCAGTTGGTCGTAGTATGCCTTCTTCATCTTCTGCTCTTTCTCAGCTTGCTTGGCCTCTTGCTCCGCACGCTCTGCAGCTTTCTTCTCTTGTGCCTGCTGACGCTTCTCCATCTCTTTCTGACGCTCTGCCTGTGCTTTCTCTACTTCTTTCTGGCGTTCAGCTTGTGCCTTGGCGGCCTGCTCTTTGCGCTCCTCACTCTGCTTCTGTGCCTCGGCACGCTTCTTCTCGTTCTCCTTCTGAGCAGCAGCACGTTGTTTGTCAGCAGCAGCTTTCTTCTTCTCGGCTTCCTTAGCGGCTTTTTCACGCTCTTTCTGCTTTTGTGCAGCAGCCTTCTCGCGTTCTTTCTGCTTCTGGGCAGCAGCTTTCTCACGCTCCTTCTTTTTCTTTTCTGCCTCTTTAGCCTTAGCTTTTTGAGCCGCAGTCATCTGTTGGGGAGCAGCTGTTGCTGTAGTAACGTATGCAGGGGCAATAATCATCATTGCCATCATCATCACAAATAGTTTACGAAATATATTTTTCATTGTCTTGTCTCCTTAATTACTTTTGTTTTTACAATTGCTTATTTGGTAAACTATTTTTTTATTGTATCATTATCTTCATACTCTTGGTGTTCTTGCCGGCCTCTACCTTGAGGATATAGAGTCCGTTCTCATCGGGCAGTGCCATCATTCCGCCTCCGGCACGTATCTCTTTGCTCATCACAGTCGAACCACTGGTATTTATCCAACTTGCCGTGGCGTCTTGTGCTGTCATGACAAGGATATTCTTGTGGTCAATGCGGTTAAAGGTAATGCCGCCCACACCGTTAATGAGGCTATCTGCGTTAAATGCTGCTTCCACTGCTTGCTCATTAAAGCCGATAGGGCAGGATGTGAGTGTATTCTGTTTGGTAGTGCCGTCTGCTTTTTTCTCTGTGTAGAGAATATCTACATAGTATACGTTGTTCTCTATATCTTCTTTTGCCAATCGGTCTTTCAGCAGGAACGACTCATGCTCGTTCTCAATCAGGGTATATTCACGTGTTTCAGTGGTATCACGTTTGTACCACTTGTAACTATCGAAAGTGATATCACCGATGTTAGCACTCGGATCCTTTTCCTTGATGAGTGCTTTCATCTCCTCCGGCGTCCATACGGCTATCGTGTTCTCCCAGAGCCTTGCCAGTACGTTCTGTGCTGCATAACTGATACTGAACGGAATCTCTTTCTCAATGTGGTCACACTTGGTGTCCATGGAGATATTGATACTATATTGTGAACCATCTTTCACTCCGCTCGGAATCATAACATGAAAATACGTACTTCCATCGGCATCTTTTTTCATAATGGGTTTAGCGGAGAAACCATCTGCTTGGGCTTTTGCATCGTATTCAACATCAATAGCTGAGCCTTCCAAATCACGGTTAGCAACATAGTAGATGCGGAATGCATCGTTGTTCGAACAAATGTTATCAGTGATAGGTTGGGGTTCAACTGTGAGATATTCCAATTCCACTTCCATCGGGAAACTGTCCTTCAGGTTTCGGTTACCGCACTTTGTGAACGCATTGCGCTCAATCAGTACATAACCATGATATAGATTATCTCTTGCATAAGTATGGTTTACTTCTTCTACATTGTTGATAATCGTTCCGTCTGGTAGGGTAATGGGAGTCCCCTTTTTGCCGGATACAATAGGAGTTCCATCTCCGAAATTCCATGTGATAGCTTCATATTCGTAGTTCGGCTTGCACTCAAAATGAATGGTGTTGCTACCTCCTGCGCTACGGCATATCTGAGTGGCTACATCTTGTTTGAGCGTATCACCGTTGATGGTGATGAGCTGGCTGAGGTCTATCGTATTACCGCCTGCTGGATAACCATAACTCTCTTTCTCTCCGAAACCGTATACATGTGCGATGAATCCGCTATCAGATGTCATGGTGTGCGTACCGCCAATAATTTTTTTGCGGGCAAACTGATACTCGCTATTACCTATCATTGGTTGGAAGTCACCACTAATATTTTCACCATCTAATTTAATGGAGTTTACATTATCGCTGCTGGTGATAATATTGATAAAGTGATCTTTAACTTGAGTCGTTTCAAAAGTGCCAAAGGTTAGGGTCTTAATCTTTTGCTCAATGGGGTTTATCCATATCTGTGACGGATCACCGTTACAATATTTTTCATTGATGGATTTGTCTTTTGCGTGGTCGTATTGATTACTTGTTAGAAATAGGTGTACTGCGCAGGGACAACTCGTCTCAATAAAGCAGTTTGTGCTCTCAATACGTTTGATATTGGGACGGTCTGGATCGGTCTGCCATAGGCTCTTGCTATCGTTCACACCGAACTCAAACTCGTAAAAATGCTTTTGGTCATCGCTATCGCCCTCCTCGAAACTAAATATATGAGCAGTATCACCATTGATGATAACTGCCGTTGAGTCTTCTAATGCCATGATACGTACTTTATCCAATCGCTCCCAAACACCACTTGCTCCGTCTATGGTAGTCAGCGACGATGTTACAGCAAACTGCGTACCCCAATATTCTACAGGCATCGCTTGAGAATAAATATGGTCACGGTCACGAATCTGATAGGGAATATTGGTATGGGGATTACCATTGAATACGGCTATTTTCTTTCCGTCACGGGCTTTTACCCAGCTACCGCTGAAATCCTTTTTATCTCCGCCACCTTCTCCTGTCCATACGTAAAATACTTGTCCTTTCATCATGACAGGAGTAGTGAGTGTATCGGTATAACTACCTCCTTCGCCATTGTTGGTCTTAACGGTCGTTAGATAATCTACAACGACGTTATCTTCTGCGGCAATAATGGCAAAATGAGTACCCTGCTGCGTATCTCCACCATGGGCTGATGGGGTATAGCATTGGATGTAATGCTCACTTCTAAGTGCTGCAGTCGGCATAATAGCAGCTACATCAAATGATTTATCGCGGTAGTTACCTGCAATCACGGAAATAGTAGCGTCCGACCATATATGAAGTGCCTTATTGGTTACTATCTCATCATCGTTATCTGCCACGTAGCAGGATGACCACTCGTTAGAATTGAGAGATATCGTTTTTATTTCATTTGCACCTAAAGAAATAGTATCATTTGTATAGCCGGTATACGTGTTTTCAATGTGTACATTAGCCGGTTGTTTAGCCGAAAATTTAAGTATTAATTCCGTGGGTTTATTGTCACATGCTCGCATAAAAGTCACCCAGAAATCTTTACCTTCTGTGGATTGTGCCTTCATAGTTTGAGGCATTAGCAGCGCTCCGAGGAGCACAATGCCGAGTAATAATTGTTTCTTCATCTTATTGTTGGTTTAAAATGTTTTGCTTTTACTTCTTCTTTGCAGGCAGCGAATGCCCATATTTTTACGGGTGCAAAATTACAAAGAAAAACGCCAACAAGTGTACACTTATTGGCGAATTATGTGGAATAATTGACAATATAGAGCTCTGCTCTACTTTACCGGCTTATTTCGGCTATTTATCTGTCTGTTTAGAGGCTTTGTCCCAATATGTTGTATTCTTTTCCGTTCCTGCGTATGACAATCCCCTCGGTGCCGAAATACTTACTGGTCTCAATGTCGTCTACACTTTTTATCTCACTGAGACCTGTACCCCCGCCTTGCTGCTCACCGTATGAGTCTCCGTACGACTGCTCCAGTGTCGTGAAATCCACTGTCTCTCCCTGCTTATTGCCCCATATGTATTCTACCAAATCGGGATAGTCTATAAACGGATTGCGATTACCTTGTATCTTATTCACCTCGATGGCACGCGTCTTCTCTTTCTCACTCACGGGGTCCATACGATGCCACCCTACCAGTAAATCTCGTAGCCATGGGCGGAACTCTTGCCAACTATCATTGGTCATAGCTATTCCCGGCTCGCCGCTGCTTAACCATGTCAACGAGTCGCCATAGCACGTTGCGATATAGAAATAAGCACGTGCAAAATCGCCCTTGTATTCATCGGCAGGACAGAATACACGTTGTAGACCGTATGCCTCACCGCTGCCGGTTACGAAACTACCGTTGTTAAACGAACTGTCGGCTGGTATACCCGGTGCGTGATTTGACTTACTGCGGTTGGCGGAGTAGTCGCCGGGAACGAGATGGTATAGATCGCAATAGGCGGGATTTACATCTCCTCCCCACCAACTCTTGGGTAACATATGCTCGATATCAAATTCTGCTACACTCGCTGTCGGACGCTCTGGGTCGAAATAGCGCACATTATTGGAATACATATCCAGCACTTGATTTGTCAATGTGTCACGGTCGGTGTGGAAGAAGGCATCCCATGTCTTTCTCGTTCCACTACCATAACGATAACGTTTGCCGCAACAGATGATCGTTCCCAAGTGGTTCTTCAGTGTCGAATCGGCAGTCCCCTGAGCATACTCATAGTATTTGCCGGGCATTGCACCTATAGCCATACGAGTCGTGTCTAAATTAAATGTGCTTGTCCCTGTACTTTGAGGCTTTATGGTTAGTTGTATGGGCAACTTGCTTGTTACCATACTGTTGTTGACGCTGCGAGCTGTCAGCATCACTGTGTCTTTATAGGTGATGGCGAACGTCGGAGCTGCTCCCATGATGATGCTATAGGATACGCTTGCTTCGCCTCCTTCCGATGGTAAAGTGGATGGCGTAACCGTGAACTTCCCACTCGTTTTCATGGATAAGGAGATGTTACCGCTTATTTGCTTGCCGACAATGGGAAAGTCCATCACATCTTCCATAGGCTCATCTGCGCTTTCCCATGAGATAGCCCCTAAATCCAACGTGGCATATTGCACTTGAATAATACCTTTGTTCGGATGAGGATTCGTCGCCTCAAACTCAATCTTCTGTACATACCAGCGGTTATAGGAGGCTGTTCCAGCTGCTATGGTAATTGAACTTAGATTTTTATTGAGGGTAATGGTATAGGGACGTATCTCTGCGCGATGACCGGCTTCCCAAAGTATGTCTTGCCCGCATACGATAATCTTCTTGGTACTTGTTGTGTCGTTTTTATGGGAAAAGGATGCTGCATATATAGTGAGAGTATTGACAGCATATGTGGCGTCTAAAGTTATATTCAGTTCGCCTTTAACGGAGCTGGTTCCTCCTTTTATGCCATACCCTTCTTTGGCACGATATATCTTACTCGCTGACTGAATACCTGATACACAATTGTTTGTGGCACTCAATACGATACTGTTGAGTTCACTCGTCTCTTGGGTGGCATCCGCATTACCGCTATTAAAAACAATAGTGTACGTCTCTGCCATAAGACTGGCAGCAGTCATTGTGGCAATAAGTAATAGAAAGTGCTTTTTCATGGTGTTATTGGATTGAAAACTATTTCTTTGTAGCCATTAGATTGATGCAGTTAATCAATATATACCACACGATGCAAACCGCACCGCTAAAGAGGGCAAACTCCCATCGTCCGTACTGCACAGCGCGCATCACGCAAAAGGCGATAATCACTATGCAACCGATTAGGAAACAGTATTTTATATAATTGTTCTTCCAACTCAGGTCGTGAAACTTGAGCGAGAAGAACGGTATCTCACTAACGAGTAGATAGCAACTCACCAAACTTAGTGCCAGAAGCACCCATGGCATCCCGTCCCATACCAGTATGGCATAGGGCATCGAACATAGACTTGCCCAGAAGATGGCATTAGCAGGTGTCGCTAAGCCGATAAAACTGCTGGTTTGTCGGGTGTCAAGATTAAACTTCGCTAATCGTAGTGCTGAGAAGGCTGCCATAAGTAGCGCAATGCCACACCACCAGCCTATTAGCGGACGTAGATAACACGCCAATATCATGGCGGGCGCTAACCCGAAAGTGATATCGTCTGCCAATGAGTCCATTTCTACCCCCTTCGGACTCCCAAAGCACGTGCACTCATACCGTCAAAGAAATCGAAGAATGCACCTAATAGTATAAATAGGAACGCGTACGCAAAGGCATTCTGAGTGGCCATAAAAGTTGCAATTGCACCGCATAGCAGGTTACAGCAGGTGATTGTATTGGGGATGTGTTGTTTGATTTGCATAATTCATACTTATTTTGTTTGTTCTTTACCGTATGACTCGTTCAAATTACGGTGAACAAACCATGTAACAAGAGCTGTGGCGATAGAGCAGAAAATGGCAATCCAAAAGAACCATTGATAACCGACTGCCAATTCAATGCTTCCTGCTACAAAACCGGGAAGCATCATGCTCAGTGCCATAAAGGCGGTGCAGATGGCATAGTGCGAGGTCTTGTATTCACCATCAGAGAAATACATCATATAGAGCATGTAAGCGGTGAATCCGAAACCGTAACCAAACTGCTCAAATACGATAGCAGAACCTATCAGCCATAGGCTATCCGGCTGAAAAGCACTTAGCAGTACATAAACGATATTGGGTAAGGTGAGCATCGCTGCCATAGGCCATAGCGAATGTTTGAGACCGCGCTTGGAGATGTATAGACCTCCTAAGATACCCCCGGCTAATAGTGCTATCACACCAAATGTACCATACAGTACACCTACCGTAGCGGTGTCCAATCCCAATCCGCCGCCGAATATCTGCCCGTCACGGAACACAACCTCTTTGTTATCCACCAAAAACGGCATTGCCAGTTTGATGAGCAATCCCTCCGGCAAACGATAGAGAAGCATAAATAATATAGCCAACAGAATACCGGGTTTGGTGAAGAAGGTGCTAAAGGCCTGTTTGATATTCTCTCCACGCACTTTGAAGCTTATGTCTTGGCCTGACTCCACTTCCACTTTAGGTAAGGTGAAGATATGATAAAGTGTTGCTAGGCACATGATGACGGCTGCACAACCTAAGGTGATTTGCCACGAGACAGGTACATTCTCTGTAATCTGCTCAACAATACCGGCTATATATACCAAACCACCCTGAACAAAGAGCATGGAGATACGATAAAATGTGGAGCGGATACCGATAAATTTGGACTGACTGCCGCTATCGTGTGCCAACATATAATATCCGTCTGCAGCTATGTCATGGGTCGCAGAGGCAAAGGCTGTGAAAATAAACAGAACAAGCGTTATCCAAAACGGACCAATAGGCGTCGTCTTATTGAGCATATCCTGGGCATCAGGATAGGGGAGAGTCAAGGTCAACAATACGCACAATATTGTGATAAGCAACTGCATGGTGATAATCCACCAGCGTTTAGTACGGATAGTGTCAATAAACGGACTCCAAAGACCCTTTAGAAACCACGGGAAATAGAGCAAACTTGTGAAGAATGCCAATTTGTCATTGGCAACACCCATCTTGGCGAACATCATCACAGAGATGTTGTTCACTATAAAATAGGGTACCCCCTCTGCAAAATAGAGAGAGGGTACCCACCACCATGGACTCTTATTGGAAGTTTGCACGATTATCCTTTATATCAGCTTTGTCTTGAATAAGAGTGAGGGCTTGATAAGGGATTGTATATGAGTAGCGTCCCATAAGTTGCTGTTTCTCCTGAGCAGCGTTAAATTCGCCTTCTTTCACCAGCTTCTCACCGGCTTGCAGCATGTAAACACCCATGTTGCCTTTAATAGGAGCACTCAACACATTGGCATCGACTGCAAGAGCTGCACCTACGATAGCCGGCTCCTGACCGTTCTGACCAAAGCGATTGCTTGACAGACTAATGTTCTCCGCATGTTGTACATTCACAGATAATGCTTTTGCAGCATCCTCTAACGACGCTACACCATTCAACTCTTTGATGATAAGTTCTGCTTTCTTGTTGTTGATTGCTTCGGCACTCAACTCTGTGCGTACTGCCTCTAACGAACGGTAATCACCATAGTTTACCTCGGTCAAAGCGGCTACGATAAACTGGTCTCCGCATTCGAATACATCGCTTATCTGACCCTCTTTAGCCTCGAAAGCCCAACGGACAATGGCACGGCTGTTCTTGAGTTGACCTACCTTGTCGGTATTCTCCTGAAGGTTGAATTGAGGTACAAGTACCATACCTGCCTCTTTTGCTGCACTACGGAATGCCTCCTCGTCCTTGTTATTGACAATGAATTGTTTAGCTTGGTTATAAAGGATAGAGTAGGTCTTCGAACTTGGGGTAACCTTACGTTCCAAAATAGCCACTTTCACTTTCGGAGTAGCTTTGCTAACCTCCATAATCTCGAAGGTCTGCTCACCTAATCCCTGAGCTACGGTGAAACGTGTACCGCGTTTGCCATTGAAGGCGGGCTCTGCAATGCTGCGTTGCAACTGATCGGCTTTAAACCATCCTAACTCGGCATCCTCTTGACCTTCTTGCTGAGCAATGGCTTTGAGCTCTACACTATCAGGCATATTGTATCCGCATGCCATCAAACGGGCCATTGCATAGGTGTCTCCGTTGAGAAATAGTATCTCGGTCACATCACCCACTTTGGCTCCCTTGTGGAACGCAAATTCTTTGAACTCAGCGGGAATGGTCTCCTCCGAGTAGTCGCGTCCATCATACATACGGTCCGAGTTGGGATTGACTACGTATGCTACATCATCGCTGGTACGGAACTCCTCTTGCAGTTTCTCCAACACAGCCTTGGTATCAATGAAATCTTGCTCCGATGGCTTGATGTCAAACGCTACATATTCAATAGCACGGTTGGGAGTCTGTTTGTAGAGAGGCTTGTGCAGATTATACAGACGCTTGATGTCACGATCGCTAATCTTAACAAGCGAGTCTGCTACTGCATAATACGGTTTAACTACGTAATTTACATCAACACTCGTTTGGCGTGCATTGAATGCATACTTGGCATCTAAAGAGTTTGCCTTAACTAAACTTTGAATAAGGTGGGTATACTTCTCTTGCATCTGGGTCAGACGTACTGCTTTTTCCCAATAAAGCCAGTAGGTCTTGGCTTGCTTAAGATTTGCTGCTTGCTCCGCATTTTCGCTGTCCTGCTCAAGCGATGCAAGGAAACGAACCAATAGGTCGCGGTTGAACTTGCCCGTTTCGTCAAAGAAGGCACGGCGACCTTGGATAAGTTGATGAGGATGCTCACCAATGCATAGTTCGCTCAGCTCATCGGCTGTTACATCCATACCGATTTTCTTGCCCTCGGCACGAAGAGTATAGTCCATAACGAGCATCTGCCATACCTGCTGACGCATCTGAGCGGTCATGTCCTCGTCAAAATCCGAGCGACCGCTCTCGATTTTATATACCTCAGTCAGTTGCTCTTTTGCAGCCTCCCATTCGGTATAGTGAATACTCTCACCCTCAATCTCCGCAACGTTTTCACGACTACGATTGAAGAAACTGCTTCCTGAGTTAAGGAAGTCACCAAGAATAAATGCTAACATGGCGACTCCCACAATCACAAGGAGTGCTACGCCATGATTACGAATGTTTTGTAATGTTGCCATAAATGTTTTTTATTGTTGATATTCTGTTATTTCTCTATGTTATCATAAAGCACGGTATCGCCTACTTTTATGTAGTCAACGTCTTTCAGGGCGGCGACTCCTCTCTCCTCCGAGATGGTACCATGCATGAGAATCTCTTTATGGTAATTCTCTGGATGATCCTCCTTATATAGACTCAGTACTCTGGCAATAGCCGTTACGGAGAGCGGATATAGTGCCACTTCGTCTGCAGTGAGGGTGGTGGACTGTTCGTCTGCAATCAAGATGGACTTCCTGTCGATGGCCTTATTATCAAACTCAGGCTCCAATCTCATATCATCAATACCTCGTATATCATTGGTGGTATTAGCTGCTGTTCCGACAATATAACCCTTGACATATTGATTCTTTGTTTGGATAGGACCGCCGAATTTCGCAAACTTATTCACCTCAATAATATCGACTATTGTGTAGGGAGTATCCAACGAACCATCACCTACAAAGTCGGGACGAACCTTGTCATAGGAACGGCTGACCATATAACCGCGATCACCGGTTCCCGGAGTCTCAATCGTAGAACTATAGTTATAAATATAGGTGTCAATCACTACCCATGTGCCAACGGGAATTTCGTTCAGGT
>CAMHEP010000025.1 GCA_946184195.1 uncultured Bacteroidales bacterium
ATACTCCACCGCTCCTATATTTGCCATAAGACCACGTTGATAGTTCACTTGGTCACGGGTCAGATATCCGCTTATCACACCATCACCATTGATATCATAGGTGAATGCACTCTCGCATAGACGTTGTGTTGTAGGCAGACAGCGGATGTTATATCCTGCCAGAGTATTTTGGTAAACAGGGTAAGTGCCGTCAGATTTACTCTGCGGTGTATACACACCACCGCTCAACGTGCCGCCAAAGCATAGTGTTATGTCACTCTCCCATCCGGCAATGTCAGTGGATGAGGAGCGCAACGTGTACGTATCACGCCATAGGTTGACATCTGTCGGGTCCGTATATACATCCGCCCATACGGCTGAGGAACCCTCTATCGTCAGTTCGTTCGCTATGACCAGATTATTCATCAGGCACACTTTCCCCCTCTGAAGAGTGAGAGCCGTACCCACGAAATTGGCTGACGTACCGTTAAAGGTCAAATGGTTGCCCATAAAAGTACAATGGGCTATTCCCAACGGCACACTCACATCCGTCATATCTGCCCATAGTCCAGCCCCTCCATAACGCTTAGTCACGGAAGCCAGTCCTTTCTTGGCGTCCACACGATTGCCCAAGAAAGAGCAGTTGACGATATACGCACCAAACGGTGTCGATATAGGTGATATATCCAATGCACCACGCATCGTAGCACTATTATCTATGAATGCACATTGCTGAACATTGAGCGTATTGAAAGCCGTCAGTTCCACGGCACCACCTGCACCCGTAGCACTATTATCGTCAAACAGCGTCCTCCTAAGCACTAAGGCATCACGCATTTGGCACCATAAGGCGCCGCCAGTTTGGGCTGTATTACCTACGAAGACGCAATCGTTCACTAACAGAGTATCGCCCTTCATCGAGATAGCTCCTCCCGTCGATCCCGTACTATTACCGGTAAACACACAATGAGACAACACTAACTTAGGACCGTACGTATAGATAGCACCACCGCCACCCAGTGCCGTGCTGTTTCCTCCTGCTATCTCCACATGCTCCAGAGCGAGGTTATAGTAGAGCGGGATATTAATCACCGGCTCCGTGAGTCCACTCGCCTGCAGAGTACTTATTCCCGTCTGTACGGTGAAGTCACTATTCCAGCCACCTGAGATAGTGAGGGAGCAACTCGGTCGTAGCGAGCGACTGAGTTGATACACACCCGCTTCTACAAAGATAGTATCCTCCATCGTAGCCTGTGTCAATGCCGCCTCAAGGGTTTCCGTAGCGTCTAAGGTAGCCGACGAGAGATTAGATACATAATAACGTGTCGGATGTTGAGCGGAGCCCAAGCGGAAAAGTCCCAGCACAGGATAATGGTCCGAAGGATTGACTGTCCTACCATACTCGGGATAGTAGTCCGTGATGATATGTCGCTCCAACGGCTCCATATGGTCGTACCATATATAGTCAAACTCATTCCCCGTAGAGGAAGGTGTAGCGGGTGTCCAACCTGTCGTGGTAGCAGTTATCTGTGGTCCGTCTGAGGGCCAACATATATTAATAGGTGCAGTTAGACTGAGATCGTAGAAATGTGACGCATACCCGCGATACGCCTCATAATGCTGTGCCCGAGACAAATTGAGGTCGCCCACCAGCACCATTGGTGTCTGACCGACCAAGCGGCGTACCCGTTCGCCGATGAGTTTAGCGCTCTCTATACCGCATAGGTTGGCTCCATAGTTAACATGGGTGCAGACGAAATAGAAATCCTGTCCAGATGCCTTATCCTCCAAGTGGACCCATATACATGTACGGGCGATGGAAGTACTCCATCCCTCACCCGGCGTATCCGGGTGTTCGTTGACATAAAAGTGCCCTTGATCCAACAGTGTATATTTATCGGTCTTATAGAAGATAGAGTTGTAGGAATAGTTTTTATTCTCACGTTCCACGGAATAGTCAGCATAACCGGTCAGGCCATCACGCAAATCCTGCAACTGGCTCTTTCCCGTCGTAGCATCCTTGTTATTCCCCGTCACCTCTTCCATTCCGACCACATCGAAATCGTACTTAGTGATTTGCCGCATGACGTAGGTACGCCTGTTTGCCCACAGTCGTTCTCCCGTGTCTCCATTGGAGGCATTGACATATCGGATATTATAATTGCCCAAACGATGCACACCGCTCGCCGTCTGTGCCACGAGCGATGTGCATGCTATAGAGAGCAGTATGAGAAGACTTATTCTCTTGTTCATTTTTCTTACTTTAACTCTTGTCCTACCATATTATAGGCCTTGCCGTCACGTAGTATAACTACCTGTCCATCGCTTACCACCTTCTCATAACGACCTGTTGCGATGACCTCGTCCAATCCTGTTAAGTCCTCATCCTCCCATACAGGAGCTACGCCGTTGGGGTCGTATGAACCGGCTACGGTAGCGGCAGCGCGTGTATAGCCACGTTGGTCTTTAGTGAGGTCCATCACCTGCGCCATTGCATCGATGGGCCATGCAGCGATGGCGGTCTGAACAGAAACCAAATCCATCGGAGCGGCAGCAGGCAGCGGAGCTATCACATCGCTGACACCCCCTGCATTGGCGATGGTGTTAGTACCGAAGACGGATTCGATAGTATTGACCTCAGAAGCTGCAGTAGGATAGTTGTCTGTAGCCAAGAAACCGCTACCCGTTACGGTACTATTATTCATCACTGTTCCCAACACATTATATCCAGCACTATATGCAGCAGTGCTTGCAGCCTGGATGAAGACCACAGCATCGGATGAAGTGAAGTCGTCGTTAGCGGCATACTCGACCATGATATTACCGGCGAAGTAGTTCTTTGAGCCGGTACCGGCACTGACGGCAGAGCCATTGTTGGAGCCACGGCTGCTACGCTGACGGCAGGGGTTATTATAGAACGTATTGCAGATGAAATAGGCTTTTGCGTTGGTACCGACACGTATACCTACCCCACGATACCACGCCTTACTATCGGCGATGAGGCAGTTGACATAGTATACTGTCCCGCCATTATCGCTGACGGAAGAGTTACCGCCATAGGTACCCCATTTCTCACTGCCGGGTTGGCTAGTAAGAGTAGAATAGGCGATGTTATTACGGAACTCGCAACGCTCGAAATAAGCGATAGAAGCATCGAGGGGGTCTGTGGAGGAGCTGGCAGACTGCCTCGGTCGTACCTGGAAGGCAGCACCTGAGCCCTTAGCGGTGATATTATCCCGGAAGATACAGTCGAAGCATCGTACAGAGGAGCCCCATATCTCCAGGGCACCGTTAGAACCGTTAGTGTCGTCATCTGTTTGCGAGTCATTATTGAGGAAACGGCAGAAATGGAAGTCCACTTGGGCCGCCTGCACAAAGACCATATTGCCCCAATACTTAGAGTCAAGACGCAACCCGTCGCGGAAGGTGATACCCCATATCTCAGTGGTCAACCAGTCCTTATAGTATGCTTCACTCTTCTCATCGGGTGTACCCTCGCCTATGTAGACAAAGGCGTAGGAGGTATTATCACCTTTGCCGTCATTGTCGAGGTCTGCAGAGAAGACCGACTGTCCACCCAAGGCATAGTTGTAGGAGGTTTTCGTGCCGATCATGGTTGTCGGGAATCCGCCCTTAAGGACGATACCTTGAGGTATAGCCCACATATTGGTATTCACATCCGGTGCGTAGTTACCTTCCATCAGATAGAACTCGGTACCGGGTTCAGCGGCAGCCAATGTTGCTCCGAGGTACTCGCCTGCAGCGGCGTTCTCCCAAGAAGTACCGTCTCCCTCACCATTCCCGTTGGGAGAGAAGAAATAACGTGTGACGTCAGTCTGAGCCATCAAGCTCGTTGAGAGTGTTAAAGCTAACACTGCAAAGAAAAATTTTCTCATAATAGTCAATGATTAGAAATTATTAAAATGATATATTATCTACCCATCCGGGGTTTTGCGATAGTTTACCCAAGGTCATTGTACGTTCGGTGATAGGAACAGGGAAGAGGTAATCTCGTTGCTCGTTCCATTGCATAATCATATCCTTGTACGCGACCATATTGCCTTTTGTTGTTTCGCTGAGGAAGATATCCTGGTCAAGCACTAAACATGTGACACCTATACCTCCGCTCTTCTTGGTAGCAGAGAGCAGGATGTTTGCTTTTCCGTCCCCTGTGAGGTCATATTTACCTTCGCGGGGGAAGAAGAGTCCCAATCGAGGCAAGGTGAAGAGATGTCCCTCGCGCCAACGCAAGATATCATAGAGGTGTAGTCCCTCGAGTGGTGTCTCGATGAGTCGTTCCCGTCGTATCTCCAGGAGCACACCTTTGTTAGGATGAGCGAGCAGTACGGGCGATGAGAAGCCATATCCGGTTGTCGACGTGAGTGAAGCGTCGGGATGTGCGTTGGCCTGAGTGAGGTTGAGATGGGGCATGCCCACGCGGTCGCGCAGCATGTTTATGCTCTTATCGAGGTCCGCCTGCGTGAGTGTACCGAGTTCTGCCTTTGCCTCGGCATAGTTGAGCAGTACCTCCGCCAATCGGAAGATAGGAATAGCACATACACTCCCCCCCCACGTGTTATACCCCGACTCCATACAATACTTGATATACTTATAGCCGGTGAGGCTCATCTGCAGGTTGACGGCTGAGGTCTTATCAGCACCCTTCTGCACATAACCCGGGGCATGGATAGTCTGTGCCATGCGGGGGTCACGGTTCTTGAAGACGTCCATATAGGTGAGAGTATCGAAGCCTTCCTTATCGGTAAATGGAGTGCCATCTTGCATGAGATAGAGGTCAGCGAAGCGTTTGGTGAAACCGGTGCTACGTGCGACGGACCATGCCTGAGCATTATGTTTGATATTAAGGTCGGCAGCGTATCCACGCGCCCATATCACCTCGTCCGCCTGCGGGACGATAGTGGCAAAGAGGTCCCGATAAGGCATTGTGCCGGTGGTATAGAGCGCATATCCGCCGTCGTTCATGAGTTTTAGTGACGCGTCGGCAGCCTGTTGCAGCAGGTCATTCCACGGCAACTCAACGGGATATACAGAACTGCCTCCGTTGAAGGTAGTTCCGGCATGATACTTCCGGAAAGTTCCCTCAAAGAGGCACACGCGGCTCTTGAGCGCCAAAGCAGTCCAACTATTCACCTCGTAGACACTATGCGCTTCGGGTAACTCGCTGATAGCGGCATTGAGGTCCGCAATAATATGCTTTATCACCACGTCGCGCGAGTCGCGTTCACGCCTTAGTTCCGATTCGTCGTCAGCGTTGATGACATGATCGTACCAAGGGACCGCCCCGAAATGGCGCAACATATCGAAATAAAAGTATGCACGGAAGAAATGCGCTACCCCCATATAGTGTCGACGTGCAGACTCGTTGCTGCATTGGTCTGCGTTCTCAAGAAGATAATTAATCTTACGCAGGTTCTTCCACGAGTCCTTCTTCCAATAGGTTTCTCCCGAATGTATATCCCTGATACCACGCACGAGGTCGTTGGGGACAGGAGCTACGAAATGCTCCCCTTCCTCCGCATACATAGTCTCGGGATCGGGCAACATACGGTAGAAATAGTTAGAATATTCGCGTAGTGCGGTTTCAGAGGTGAAATACGTCGCCGTTGACAATTGGTCCTCGGGATAGAGGTCCATGTTGCAAGAGGTAAGAAGGGAAAGGGCGATGTACGATGTACAAAGGACGAATGTACGATGTACGAAGGACAATGTACGAAATATTTTTTTCATAATTGTTTCCATATTAGAAGGTTGCAGTAATACCAAACGTGAACGATTTAGCAAAGCCATAAGTAATAGCCTGTGAGCCGGCAATAGCCTGCTCGGGGTCGATGGATCGGCAGTACTTGAGCAACGGACTCCAATACCACGGGTTCTCGGCCGAGAAATAGATGCGGAACTCGCTAAACACTCGTTTCCAGCAAGGTAGTGTATACCCTACTGTCACATTCTTGAGTCGCAGATACCCGACATTAATCATATATCGACTATTCGCCGGTCCCAAGGAGTTAGCCGCACCCAAAGCCTCGTAAGCACGGTAACGCGGGAAATAGGCAGAGGGATTGTCCTCGCTCCATACGTTCGACATAAAGTCCTTCGCCATAAAGCCCTGATAGGGTCGGCTATAAGGTCCCCAATAGGTTGTAGCTTCGGTCATCGGATACCAATCACGACGTCCGATGCCTTGGAAATAGAGGCTGATGTCCACTCCATACCACTCGGCAGAGACATGGAAATTATAGTTATAGCGCGGTTGGGTATTACCGATGATACGTCGGTCTCCGGGATTATCGACGGTGTTATTACCGGAGGTGATGACCCCATCACCATTGAGGTCGACATACCTCACGTCTCCCGGGTGCAAGCCCGGGGCTTTGGAGTCCAACACCCCGACAATGTCCGTATATACCTCGGAACGGACAGGGTCCACACGACTCATATAATCATTCACCTCTCCTTGGTTAGCGAAAAGTCCATCAATCTCGTATCCCCACAACTCGCCCAAGGTCTGCCCCTCGTAATAGGTAGAGAGTAGTTTCTCGGGATTGTTGTATTTGGTGATGACGGTCTTATAATTACCTACACCACCGCCAATTTCATAACTAAAATCCTTGCCAAGCACTTTGTGTTTATCGCGCCATACGAGTGATATCTCCCATCCCTTGGTGGACATATTGGCAGAGTTCTGCTTGGGGTCTGTAGCTCCATATACAGCCGGCAAGGCAGTACCTGTATTGAGCATACCTGTGGTGTTGCGGATATAGAAGTCTCCCGTGAAGGAGAGTCTATTCCCCAAGAAGCCGAGGTCGAGACCCACGTCATATGTTGTCATCTTCTCCCACGTGAGCGTTCCCGCATTGGGGTCTGCCTCTGTAGCATAGGAGAGCACGGTAGCCCCATCCAAGGTGATGGACTGAGTAAACATCCCCGAGGCATCGACAGACTGAATATAATCATAATAGCCTGTCATCTGATTAGCCAACTGACCGATAGAGGCACGTAACTTAGCGTTGTCCCACCATTTACGTATAGGACGCCAGAAAGGTTCCTCGCTCATACGCCACCCCAAGCTACCACCCGGTGTGACAGCCCAACGGTAGCCGGGGGCAAAACGTGAAGAGGCATCCGCACGTACGCTGACCTCGAAGAGATAGCGTCCCTTCCAATCATAGTTAGCCCGAGCGAAGAAACCATTGGTTGCGTAGGTTTTAATACTCTCACTGAGGTCAGTGACCTCACCTTTTGCAAAATTGAAGGACGAGAGCTCCTCCGTGACAAGATCCATACGTTCCGCAGAGAGCGAGTGATAACGATACATCTCACCGTTATAACCGGCAGTCAGCGTGAGATGATGGTCATCCCATGTGGGATTCCACCGCACATATACGTTGTAGTTATGGGTCTGATAGCGCGCCAACTGCTGATGGTAGGAGTCTACGGAACGGAAGTTCTCAATGAGGTCGGTTGTACCCTCTTTAGCCGAATAAGGGACCTTGACACTACGATTGGTAATTTCCTTCATCCGCCATGTGAACGAATAATCCGCATTGAGGGTTAGATTCTTATACAAGTCAAACGTCAATGTGTTACGAAGCACCATCTCGCGGTTGATATTCGTATTCTTATGCTTACCGTTCATGAGCAACGCACTCATACCATCCCCCACCGTTCCTTGTCCGGAATATATCCACGGATTGAGGTATACGTAGGAGCCATCAGGGTTTGTTGCAGGTATATATGCCATGGCATGCAGAGACCCCACACGGAAGATTTCCCGGGAAGAGGTAGTTCCGGGATAAGTATATCGCGATGAGAAGAAGGAGAAATTAACGCCGTAGTGCATCCATGGCTTCACGTTGATATTGACCTTAGCACGTGTGGAGAACTGGTGCCACTTATCATTATCGATACGTATCATACCATCCTCGCCATAGTAGCGTCCCGAAACATAGTAGTTAATCTTGTTATTACCCCCCTTGAGTGATATATTGTAGTCCTGCACGGGGCGCGTTGACTTGAAATAATGGTCGTACCAGTCGAAATTAGCATAATACTTATACGACCCGTCATTCTGCACCACCGTCCAAGGACGTTCCGGGTTCTCAGTGTCATCATTGAGGCGCATCCATAGTTCAGCATAATCAGCATCGTTATAGGTCGTCATTGCCGTCTTGGTATGTTGCTGCATAAAGATGTCACTGATATAGGCGGACCAGAATCCCTGCGTGATAAAATCGTGGTCGGTAGTCGGGCTCTTCCATCCCGCCTTGACGTCCACCGTCACTTGGGGAGCCATCCCCTCATGCCCGGACTTGGTTGTGATGAGTACCACACCCGCCGCTGCCTTCGAGCCATAGATAGCCGCAGCAGAAGCGTCCTTGAGGATAGAGACCGACTCTATATCGTTGGTATTCACGCGAGCCAGGTCCATCTCCACCCCATCCACCAAGACGAGAGGTTTGGTAGTGGAGGAGTTGTTGATAGAAGCCATACCACGAATGTTGATGTTATAGCTTGAGCCCGGCCCACCGGCAGACATCGTCAAGTTCAACGAGGGGTCTGCACCCTGCAACGCCGTCGCCATATTAGCTGTAGGACGACCGACTATATCCTTCTGGTTCACCACACTGACAGCACCCGTGAGGTTGACTTTCTTCTGTGCACCATATCCCACTACGACGACTTCATCCAATTCGGAAGCCGCCTCTTTGAGAAAAACCTTGTAGTCCGTAGTCTTAGCCGTCACACGTATATCATAGTTCTCATAGCCCAGATAAGCCACCTCGATATACTGACCATTCTTGACCTCATCAAGTTCGAAGCGTCCGTCGAAATCGGTTACCGTGCCTTTGGTGGTACCCTTGACGATGACAGTGGCTCCGATAACCGGTTCATGACTATCCTCGTAGTAAACGACACCACTGACGCTATGCTGTTTGGCATTCGGCTCGTCCATAGAGAGGACAATGACGTTGTTCTCAGCGAACTTATAGGTTATGCCCGTGCCGCTAAGGAGCTGTTTGAGCGCCTGCTCCAACTCGGTATCACGGAATGAGGCACTGACCTGCTTATCGAGTCCGCTGAGGTTACTATTATAGAAAAAATGATATGTGGTTTGCTGCTCAATGAGTGTCAACACCTCGCGCAGGGGTTTATTGTTCACCGAGAGCGTGAGCGACTCAGCAGCCACAATAGTGACCACAGTACAGAGCAGTACCAAAAATAAAGATAATAGACGCTTCATAATCATTTCTCCACATTAAGGGTGACGGGGATGGTGATGGGTTGAAAATTCCAGTTAGGATATTCCAATCGTCCCCAAAAATAAATACGTACTTCGCCTGCTTTACTCAAGCCAATCTTAGAGCTGGTGAACAGGACATCCCCGTTCACCAATTCCGGTTCACAGAAGTCTGCCGTATAATTAGGGTCAGAGCCCCACCACGACGTGTAGAACCAATAAGTAGCAGCCTTGAGCGACGGATCCCCATCCGTGAGACGCTTGATGGAGCAGACCACGGTATCACCGACATGGTAGACGGACTGCTGAGGCGTAAGGGTGATAGCACTGAACTCAGGCAAGGTCACTCCCCCACTCTTTTTGCATGCACTGAAGAATACGCATGCGATAAACGCAAACGCAATGAATAAGTATTTTCTCACTGTTTCAAGTATTTATGAGGTTATACGTATCCTTTTAATCGCCGCCCCCGGCATACTCGGGATCAGCCACCAAAGAGGGGTTGATACCGAGTTGCGGAGTCGTAGAGATAGATGACGCTGACAGCAAGGACGTGGAATGTAACACACGATATTCCATCGTCACGGGTTGCTCATAGATTCGTTTCATGATATAAAGGTTATAGCGTGTTAATAATTTAAGAGAGGCTCTATCAGCGCAGTTCCTGTCCAAGGGCATTCATAACATGCCCGTCACGCTCGATGACAAGCTGTCCGTTGCGGATAGATTTAGTCCACTTGCCGGATACGGCAGCAGCATCGATGGCAGTAGGTGTTTGCGGTTCGTGGTGAATAGCCAAGGTGCGCAGACGTGCCGACGGAGCCGGTGTAACATAAGCAGGAACCTCGCTGAGCAGGAGGTATGCTCTATTACCGGACAGTTCGACCGCTACAGCGGAAGAAGTAGACTCGTTGTAAGTCTGACGGAGCTCATTATCCTGAATGATATACTTACCTGCTCCACTGACAGTTGTTCCGGTTATAGTACCGTACAAGCCATTCTCGCTTGAAGCCTCAGCAGCGTCACCGAGCGCCACATATCCGAAGCTGACATGGTCAGCAGATGCCTCGAAATAGTAGGGTTTACCTGCCTCCATCTCATCGATTTGCTCCAGGATCACGCCATTACCATCCTCGCTGAGTGAGAGGACACGGTAAGGCGTGCAGCCGATGATATCAGCCGCACTCACAGCATAAGGAAGACAAATAGTACCGTAGTTACCACTGACGACATCACGCTCGTAGGTAGTCATTGAGACTACATCAATAGCGAGGGTGGCGTCCGCCGTGATAACGGGCAGGGTGAATTGTCCCTCAGCGTCAAAGGTCAATGCCACGCCATTGAGGGTGATAGCCGACAGGTAATAGCCTTCAGCAGGAACAGCCTGAGCCGCAGCGGTATAGCCCTTGGGGATAGAAAGGTTGCCAGCCTCGCGAATACCTCCCCCGAGGGTGAGAGTTAGGTGTTCGTAGTCAATAGCGAGCGTGACTGCATCCTGCTCATAACATCCCATGTCAACGATTGAACCTTTAACACGTGCCTCTCCACTGAGGTCCAATGTAATGCCATACGTTGAAGCAATGTCATTGCTACCTTTATTAAACATCGGTGACAATCCTGTCAAACGATAATCACCATTCTCCGGGTCTGAGAAGTGAGGAGCCAGTCCCACTTGAGAATTATCACTACTATCTACATATTCGTCATCCTCATCGTTACTCATACTGAGTTTGATACCGTTGGTAGTGTTTTGATGAGCAAAGGCATTGTAGACACGGTTGGCAGCAGCATAATGGCTGATATAGTATATTTGAGCCTCCTGTGCTACATCTTGATGCTTATTTCCCCAAATGACATTGTTCGCCAATTTAGTGCCATTGTCGGCTGTAGCACCGCAAGACAAACCACACTTAGAGACTGTAGCATCTGCTTTCTGCTGATTGTTACCAACTATCGTACAACCAATCACGTCAGAATTGGCAAACTCAATACTTACTCCACCTATTTCACCGACGGCAGTATTGTTCACTATCAAACTATTAATCAGTTGACCTTTACCATACATACGGACACCACCAGTATTGTGTCCACTTGTATTACCACGAACGATGCAGTTTACCATACGACCTGTATGCATGTGGGCACCACCTCCGGCATTGTTAGTAGTAGAGTTATTCTCTATGATTGAGTTTTGAATCGTACCCTTGATACGAACACCACCACCGTGTGTAGCAGTATTACGACGAATAATACAATCGTCAATTAGGATATCTGTATTGGCAGCCACGGAGTTATTACCAACGCCACCACCCATGCATGTTCCGCTATAGGTAAAAGTGTTATCTTGGATGATACAATGTTTCACCTGACCATTCTTGCACAACCAAACACCGGCACCACCTTGGTCAGTAAGCATAGACGTTAGCTTTCCGTTTTGTATGGTCAAATTCTCCCATACGGTGAGCATTGAGAAGTCCGCCTGTTGATTAACCACACGTCCTGCTGCCTGTGCATCGAGGATGGTGGCATAGTCGGTCTGCGCAGTGAAGTCGCTGTTCCAACCACCGGAGACATTGACGCCATTCTTCATTGTGAAGTTACCGTAATACGTTCCAGCCTCCACAAAGACGGTATCACCAGGAGACGTGGCATCAATAGCTTCCTGTAAGTCTTCATCTGGGTGCACGTAGTTGTCTACGAGAACAGGATGTTGGAACTCGAAGCACCCCATGTCAATAGCAGAGCCGGACACACGCGCGTTACCGGCAAGATCCAGCGTACCCACTACACTATTATCTAAGCCGGCATCCACGAGAGAAGAATTCTCCAATAAGGTGTAGTCACCGTTTGCAGCATCCGTGAAGCCCGGGTCGGTATCCTTATCGAGTAGGATGGTACTTGTACCATACGTACTGGGACGAACAACAGCATTATTTAGGAAATTGGCAGCAGCATATTGGTTATAATTACCATTGATTTGCAATTGGTCCGTTTGAGCCGCACCATTAACCGTATTACCCCATACAATATTATTGACGAATTTTGCAGCTGCAGCAACATTCAGATGCACACCACAACGAGCTGCTTCACTTGAAGATTCCTGAGTGTTGCCTACAATCACGTTGTTATAAACCAAGTGAGCAACGTTATTTGCCAACTGTAATCCGCCGACTGTATTAGTGGCATGATTGCCCACGATAAGGCAGTTAGCCATCGTGCACGCTTTGGTACCGGTGATGCGTACACCTCCTGTGTCCTTACCTGTATTATTACGAACGATACAATTATACATCGCTCCACCATAGTGAATTTGTACACCTCCGCAGGCATTAAGAGATGTGCTATTATTCTCAATTAAGGAATTTTGTATTACGCCGCATATACGGACACCACCGGCATGAGATGCTGTGTTGCCACGGATGATACAATCGTCCACAAGGACCGAAGTGGTATAGCCGTTCTCATAAACACCACCTCCACTGGCCTCGCCTGTTGTAGCATCGAAGAGGTTATTTTGGATAAGGCAGTGTTTGACTTGTCCTTTGTCGCATAGATAAACACCCGCACCGGCTTTATCAGCCTGCGCCGCAGTGAATTTTCCGTTTTGAATTGTTAGGTTCGACCAAACAGTGAGCACGGAAAAAGCAGCGGGTTGATATACGACGCGGCCGGAAGCTTGTGCATCGAGGATAGTGGCATAATCGGTCTGCTCGGTGAAGGTGCTGTTCCAGCCACCGGAGACGTTGACGCCTTCCTTCATCGTGAAGTTGCCATAATAGGTGCCTGCCTCGACATAGACAGTTGTTCCTGACTCAGCGGCATCAATAGCTGCCTGAAGTTCTGTTCCCGACATGCCAGACGTGACTTGTGTCTGAGCGTTGAGAGTAGCGCAAGCAACGAGGCTAAGCGCAAAAGATAGAAGTTTTCTCATGATTTTAGGTGTTAATAATAGGGTTAGTTGATATAGTTGTAAAGTAGTTGATTTTCACACATAGAGCCGATATCCATAAGAAGGCCGTTTACTGGCGCTTACGAGGATAAACGAATACACTCGTGTCACCATCGACATAATAACTAATGTTCGATGCCAAGCATAGCACATCCAACACATTACGCAGTGAAGAACGCCCCAAGTAACCCGAGAAGCGCTCCGTCTTGATGACTACAGAGATATTATAATTACGGGACAACTCCGCTGCTATTTCCTCCAAGGTCTGATTGTTATACCGAATTTCTCCATGTAGCCACAAGGTATAATCCGAGGCAGGTACGATATGCTTGCTGAACGCCAAGGTCTGCCTATCAAAGAGCACACGGCTATTAGGTTCCATGGTCAGGTTAGACTCGTTCGTCGAGACACGCACCTTCCCTTCGCTCAGCACCACGGCGATATTATCCTCTGCCTCGTAGTTGCGCACATCGAACGCTGTTCCCAGACACTCCACCTTTAAATCCCCGGCATGTACGACGAAGGGATGCTTCTCGTCCCTTGCCACATCGAAAAACGCCTCACCCACTATATCCACACGACGTTCTCCGTGTTCCGACATCGTATTATACCGCAATGTGGTCAGCGCGTTAAGGGTCACCTCTGTTCCATCCGGCAGAGTCAGACGTGAGTGTTCACCCATCCCCGTTGTGACCACTATATCGCCCATCGCTACGGGAGCAGGAGTAGCCACACGACTATGGTTATACCACCACCATCCGCCCCAGGAACAAATACCGACAACACCCACTAAACAAGCGGCTATACCCATATGGAACAAACGACGCCATAGCCGCCTATGACCCAAAGGGAAAGACTCAGTGATATGCTCAGCCTCAAGGATATTAGTCAAGACACGCTGTTTGACGGGTTCGGGCATCGTATCGTCGGCAAACTCCATATCTGCGCGAAGCCATCCCTCCACACGACTATCCGAGCGCAACGAGTCCAACAACTCCGTACGCTCCGTATCCGAGACTTCGCCGTTGAGATATTTTTCTATTAATTCTTTCATTCTACACCTTATTATATATATTATATGTACATGCTATTAATGACCTATCACAACTCCGTCTTGAGTTTAGCACGGAGTTCCTTGAGCGCCAAGGTGATGTGCACCTCGACTGTTTTCTCGCTGATATGTAAGTCAGCGGCGATTTGCTTATTGGTCATGTGTCTATAACGACTCATGACAAAGACCTGCTGCCGCATGGGCGGCATATTATCGACAATCTGCTTGAGGTAACTCTCCAAGGAGATGGCATCCTGCCTCTCTATAGACTCAGTGGTTGCCTCCTCATGTCGTTGAAGCATGTATTCCTCGTAAATATACCGTACTGTCTTGTGCTCACAATAGTTGAGGAAGAGGTTCTTCGCCGTAGAGAACATATAAGACAAGGCCGCATTGTGGTCGTTCATATTATCCCAGTGCTCCCAAAGTCTCATGAAGACAGTTTGAAGTATCTCCTCGGACATCCATGTATCGCCTCCGGACAGACGCATAGCGAAACCGTATATACGGCTTCCGTAGGTGTCATAGAGTTCAAGAAAAGCCTGACGTCTATCTTGAACGGGTTGTTTATGTTTACGAATTAGTTTCATAAGTAGCGCTACATTTATAAGACAAGTCAACGCGGGGAATCCCCTAATGGGGAGATAAAAAAAAGCGTGCCTTGTGACACGCTTTTTTTAATGTTTCGCAGCAGAGCCGCAATTGATATAATGGTGAAACTACATTTAATTAGTGGCGCTCGGGACGTGGACCACGACGTTCGGGGCGGGGACCGCGGTCACCACGCTCGGGACGGTCTCCACGCGGCTGACGAGCAGGACGCTCGGGCTCGACATAGTCAGCAGGTTTCTCTTTGAGAGCACG
>CAMHEP010000026.1 GCA_946184195.1 uncultured Bacteroidales bacterium
GAGGTTGAGTTCTGGCCACTCATACTTACATCCGAGGTCCATTTGGATAGTAGGTTTGAGGTGATGTTCCTCCAAAGTCCCCACGTTTTGCACGAGTGCCCATCGGCTACCTGCGAAATGGTTAACGGAATAGAGCGACCAATTGCGGTCAATACGTCCGTCAACACGTAACCCAAGTTCCCAATCAGGTCGGTCGAAGACACGGTCAGGTTCCACTCCGGCAGCCCCATCGAAATCACTCTTCATTCGTCTCCAAGCGAAATAGTCTCCCCAGAGGTGAATATTGACAATATCTTGGTAGTGATACGAGAAAGCCGCTCCCACTTTGATACGCTGATGGTCGGTATTGAACTTATGGTAGTCGTCCATATAGAGTCCTGATCCTGCGACGTTATTGAGCCGTGCGAGCCATGTGTTACCACCGAACTGATACAAATATCCGGCATGTATCTCCATGAGCAGATGTTTGTGCGGGCGAATGTGGAAGCCCAATTCTGCATCAATGGGCGTATGGGAGCTCATGGAATGTGATTGCAGACGATAACCCAAGTCGTAGTATGGATTGAGTCGCAAATCGGCATCTATACCACAAAGTCCGTGATTACCCAGGATATTTCCATAAAGGGTTACCCATTCCTTAGCCAATTGTGCCTCAAAGCGGATATTGGGAGAAGGCGCAAAGGTGATATTATCCGACGAACTAAGCCACGAGCCTTTGCCGATATTGAAATCGAGATTCACCCCGAGGTGCAACATAAACCTGTCCCCATGGTAAGCATAGAAAGGCTCTATGCGGAAAGCATGGCGAGAGTTGTAAAGGGAATCGGCAATGAGCGCAGGGTTAGCCCTGAAGAAATAGTTCTTCATCAGATAATTGATTCCACCGTGATGGGAGCTCGATCCATTCCACTCCACATTAGCCATGGTAGTGAGTGTATGTTGCGTGAGTTTGTCGGGTCGATGGAATACTTGATAGCCGGTCTGAACCTTATACTGCCAATCGGCACGCGGTTTGGACTTCACACCGATAAAGACATCGGCAATCCAAAGGGTGACCTTATCATTATCCGCCATGTCTCCGAGTTTTGAGACGGTGAGACCGTTATCTCCGTCATAGTACTTACCATATCGAGTATAATAGCGGTTTCCGCCCATGAGGCCGAAGTAGAGGTCACACGAAGAGAACTGATGTGTAAAATTAAAGCCTAACTTAGTACGTGCATTTGTCTTTCGTCCCCATTGTGCCCGATGGTGGGCATAGACATCGAGGAGGGATTTCTTATGGTCATCGACGCGATAGGTAAAGTCGAACCAAGTATGCGGATGTCCGATAGCACCACGCAAATATCCATGTAGCGGTGTCCCTTGACGGAATGAAGTAGATTGCGACGGCAGGCTACTAAGATTGAAATCAGGATTGAGCACCGTAGAATAATCGGAATAGGTGACTTGTGCAGGTTCGATGGTGACATTAAGCGTAGCAGGACGCTGGTCTACCTTTCCCGCAGACTGTATAACAGGCTGGAACTCCCGTTCTACGGTTACATTACGATTGAGCACGGTATCTTGTCCCGACACCAGCGAAACAGATAAGACTGCCAGCAAAATGATTAAGAGTATTCTTTTCATTCTTCTTCCTCCGATTGAGTTGCACTATCGTTCTTTTTTTCGCCCAATGAATCCAGCACCTGCATCTTATCGGCTATGATTGACGCAATGTCATCCGAGCCGACATAATTGTTTTGCAGGGCGATGAGATATTGGCGTGCCTGGAAATCGTCGCCCCGACTGAGGTTGATATCGGAGAGCAAGATGAGAGCTTTAGCCAGCCAATACTGTTGTTGCGTTTCCATATGAAGGAATTCCATCACCACCTCTTCAGCCTTATCGACAGCACCAAGGTTAAAATAACACTCGGCTGTCAAGTATTTAGCCTCGGCTCCTTGTGCAGTACGTACTTCACCGGATATCTTATCCAAGTCAACGACTGCCATACCATACTGCGCCGTAGCGACATACGCCTTGGCACGGTTGTAGAGCGCTTCCTCCTTCATATTCTCACTCACCAGTTCGTCCGCCAAGATACGTGATACGACCTCAATAGTCTCCTGATGCCTTCCCAGATAATAACAGCAACGCAGTATCCCGAGTTGTGCTACATTGGTCAGTTCATGAGTAGAGGCATTAGACTGCATTCGGTAGAAATATTGCAGAGCCGTTTGATAATCGCGTTTATCATAACTGAGTTCAGCCACACGCATGACAGCCTCCTCCATATAGGGATTGCCGGTGATATCGCAAAGGGCCGCATATTCGCGTAAAGCACGGTCATAATCCTGAGAATCATACGCCCGCGTAGCCGCATAATAAGTAGCGGTATAGCGCAGCGAGTCCTCCTTAAGCGATACGGACATATTGAGTTTATCGAGATTTTTAGTATATGCGACATATTCACCCACTTTGTTTTCCTCAATGCTGACCGCTTCCAGTCCCTCAAGCGCCGTATATGCCTCCTGAGTTCCCGGATAGCGTTCGATTGTCTGCCTATAAGCGGCGATAGCATTGTCGTTTTGTCGCAGATTACGGTAGAGCATAGCCCTTTCCACACTGGCTTTACGCGCCAAGACGGACTTCGGATACTGGTCCAGAAGTCGTTCATAAGCGGCAATAGCCGCAGCGACATCATCGCGTTCCAATTCTGCACGAGCTATCTCGTACAATCCATTATCCGCATAGTCTGAACGCGGATAGCGCCGCAGCAGTTCCTGCATGCCACTGACCTTATCGGAATAACGACGCATCAGTCCCAAGGCATAACTGCGCTGGAAGATAGCATAGTCGCTTCCCTGAACAGCAAGTTGAGAAACCCGGTCATAATATTGGATTGCCGTCTCAAAGCGACGTGCATTAAACTCGCAATCTCCCAAACGGTTGAGTGCATCGGCATAGGTACGATCGGTAGGCCGGATGAGTCCGACATATTCGCGAAACATACGGGCTGCGTCGTTATAGTCGGAACGGTTGAAGTAAGCATATGCACTCAAGTAGAGTGCGGCAGCATAGTTATCTGACTGATTGACATTCGGAATACGGAAGAAACGGTCCAAATCGAGTCGGCACTCGTCATAATGTCCCATTCGATATTGTGTTTCCGCACGCCAATAATAAGCTTCACGTCTGTAAATAGCCCCATATTTAGTCTCATCTATTACAGCCGTAAGCCAAGCATCCGCCTCCGTCATCTTCCCCTGAACAAACGCATCCGTTCCTAATTGGTACCGCAAATACTGCTTCGTGTCCATGAGCTTGGCATCCGGATGAGGAATAGAATCAAGAGCTGAGAGTGCTGCCTTGTAGTTTTTGGACTGACGAAGGGCTTCGCTCATAAGTTCTAAGACGTTATTCTCGTATTTGCTATCAGGATATTGTTTAAGGAACTCGGTAAACGCCGTCACAGACTCACCCAAAGCTGTAGATGATTGATAACTGGCAAGGGTATAATTATACATCGCCTCCTCTCGCACAGAGGGAGAGAGATTCAGTTGCACAGCAGCCAGATAGGATAATTTGGCTTGTTCTATCTGTCCAAGTTTTATGTACGCATTACCCAGCTGGAGACAGGTAGAGGCGTAGATTGAATCGTTGGCAGCGGATACTTTCTTGAGATATCGAACTGCATCCGTATACTCAGCCAAACGATAAGAAGCCATTCCCAAAAGATAGATATCGTTACGAATCAGTTCACGATTTTGCGCAGTGAACAACTGTTCATATATTTTGAGATGGCGGATAGCCTCCGGGAAATTTTCACGCTGGCACTCGATTTCTCCCAAGATACGATGTAACTCCCCACTATGTTCCCCCTCAGGCTCTACGCTGAGAAGCTCCAGAGCCCGACGTTCCACCTCAGGATAGTTATGCTCATAGTAGTATAATTGGACGATATAATAAGGAATAGTAGCCTTAAACTCATCCACGTGCTCCAGTTCTAACATCGCGGGAAGCGCTTTATCATAATTACCCAACTTATATTGGCAATAAGCGTAGTAATAGTTCGGACGCAGACCGTATTTAGATGATTTCTTCTTAAGGTTGCCGAAATAGATAGCGGCACGTTGATAGTCTTCCTGTGTAAGATAGCAGTACCCACGGTAGAACTGATACTCCACCTGATGCGGACGGGCAAGAGACTTATAATCGACGTGTTCGAGTTCTTTGAGCGCTTTCTTCTGATACCCGCGCTCAGCGAGCATGACGCCTGACATAAAGTGAATCTCGTCCTGATAAGTCGTGTACGGATACAGGCGGAGATAAGATTTGAGGTCCTTCTGAAGGTTCTTATCCCGCAATTCATACCGTTCCAGCAGCTTTTGATACGCCACTTCCATCCGACTGACTTGAGCAGACGAAGTAACGATACACATGAGGAAGAAAAGTATTATTCCCGTTATTTTTTTCATAGGCCAGTTGTTTAGATGCAAACGCTTATTTACGGCGCTTGCGTTGCATTTTCTGTTGTTTTCTGCTATTTATCGTTTGTATAACGGCAATGACGACGACAGCCAAAACAACCAATACTATGATGATGACCATAGTGCTACTGAGGTTATCTCCTTTAACTCGAGACCACATATCAAGCATCTCTTTGGTCTCAGCACCAGAGTCGTGCATAAGAGCGCAACGCTCTATGATAGAGCGGTCAGGATAGAGAACCTGATTCGCATGGATAGCCTTGGCATCCGGACCGAAGAAATAAGTAAGGTCGGCCGTTTGCTCAATCTCATCGTCATCAGCCCACTCCATTACCTCGGGTGAAGCAATGACACTGACATAGCCAATCTCCTCCATATTAAGGATTGCGTTCTCGGGCATGCAAAGGAAGTTAATGAAATAGCTTGCTGCCTTAGTATTCTTAGCGTACTTAGGAATGCACCATCCATCGAACCATACATTTGATCCCTCACGAGGTACACGATAACGCAATTCAAGTCCAACCTCGGCAGCCTCGTCAATAGCCCACTGTGCATCACCTGACCAACTAAGATTCATCCATGTCTTACCCTTGGTCATCTCCTCCTTTCCGAAGTCCACTTCCCAACCTGCGATGTTATCCTTAGCAGCGAGTAACACTTCCTCCACACGTTTAATACGCTCGGTAGTAACCTGAGCCACCAGTTCATCTCGAGACACCTCGCCGCGAGCAATCTCCTCACGATAGGCATAAAGGACAAGTGCTGAATACACATCGCGGAAGGCGTCCTTCATAAAAATACGTCCAATGAACTTAGGATCGAGGATTGCGCCCCAAGAATCCATATCCTCATCGTTGACGAAGGCCGGATTGTAGAGCCAGCCGGTGGTACCCCACATATAACCTACAGTATAGTCACTCACACGGATATCTGAACCTTGTGGAGCCATTTGTTGGAACTTATCTATAGCAAAAGGAGCCACATTGGTAGTATAATCCGGGGTTTCACCGAAGTCCTTATTAATAGGGAGAAGCAACCCCTGACGAAGCATTCGCTCGATAATATATTCAGAAGGACAAATCACATCATAATCCTCGTGTCCCATCTCTATCTCGGTGAGCATAGATTCGTTGATATCGAAAGTCTGATAAATGACATTCACATCTTCACCTGTTTGCTCTTTATACCATTGCGGGAATTTCTCGAGTACATTAGTTTGGTCAATGTAATCTGCCCAGTTGTAAACCTTCAGTGTATGCGCACGGTCAGCGCCAAAGCTCAAGGTCCAGCACATTAGACCCAGAGAGAGGAAAAAGATTTTTTTCATTGTTCAATTATTGTTTTTTAGCATGTTTATTGGTTCGAATGTTCATAATAATCAATAACACCAAGATTGTAATAAAGATAATGGTGAAGAGCGGACGCAATTCCGGCGTCAGACCACCTTTACGCGCATCAGCATAAATAAAAGTAGAAAGCGTCTCTAATCCATTACTTCCCTTTGTGAAGAAAGTCACGCCGAAATCATCAATGGAGAGAGTGAGCGACAAGATAAAGCCACTTACCATGCCAGGCCACAACTCGGGAACAAGAACTTTGCGAAGAGCTTGAGCCGGAGTAGCTCCCAAGTCGAGCGCCGCCTCATAGATATTAGGATTCATCTTGGTCAATCGCGGCATCACACTAAGCACTACATAGGGTGTACAAAAGACCACATGGGCAATGATGACAGTGGTTAGACCACGACTGATACCGAGGAAGACAAAGAGCAGAAAAAGAGAGATACCCGTGAGTATATCGGGGTTGATCATCGGTATACTATTCATAAACTGTATGGCTCGACGTCCCTTTTGTCGCATGTTATAGATACCGATAGCAGCTAATGTTCCCAGTAAAGTAGCACATGTAGCAGCAATCACTGCCACCAGCCCTGTATATAGAAGTGCCCGATAAAGGTTCGGGTCGACACGTACTTGCGAAGTAGCATCGTATCCCGTAAGCAGATTCTCATAAAGCCCGAAGGTAAAGCCTGTCCAATTGCCGAGCACTTTACTCTTGGTGAACGAGAAGATGACAATAAGCAAAATGGGAGCATAGAGGAGTAGCAGAAGCAGCCACAAGTAAGTTTGCGACGCGATGCGACGGACCATAAGGTTACGCTGACGACGACGCGCCTCAATCTGTACCGGAGTTAAATATATCTGATTATTCATAGTTCCGTCCAATGATTAAATGAGTCCTGCTTGTGAAGGACTTTCCTCTTTGTCCCCGAAGAAACTCGTTATACCTATGATTATCAACATGATGAGCGACAATGCGGCGCCGTAGTTCCACATCTGTAATCCCCCTTCTCCAAATGCGCGTTGGATAAGTGAACCGAAGAGCGTAATTTTATTATGAGTAAGGAGTTCGGAAATAGCAAACGTTGATACAGTAGGCATGAAGACCATGATTATACCACTATAAATACCCGGCGTAGAAAGAGGTAGGATAACCTTCGTAAAAACCTCTAACCTATTTGCGCCCAAATCATAGGCTGCCTCAATAAGCGACTTGTCCATTTTCTGAAGGGTGTTATAAATCGGGTAAATCATAAATGGTAGGAAATCATAGCACATACCATATAGTAAAGCTCCCTCTCCCAATGGAATAGAGAACATATTAAAGAGTTCAACCGTTGCCAACGTGCGCAACAAAAAATTAATCCACATCGGCAGAATAAAGAGCATAGACATCACCGCAGGTGTCTTCAGTTCAGAAGTAGCCATTATATAGGCTGCAGGATATCCCAAAAGAAGACAAATGATAGTAGTGAGCATCGCTATCGCCAACGAATAGATAAATGTGTTCACTGCCTCTGTAGTACGGAAGAACTGCACGAAGTTTTTAATCGTCAGATGCCCCTCCGGGTCGGTGAAGGCATAGACCACGATGAGTAACAGTGGCAGAAGCACAAATAGCACAAGGAAGAGCACATACGGCCAAGCCCATGTGCGCCGTGATCCGAATATATTAAATTTTTTCATCGTCAAGCTTCCTCATTGCCTTGATCCGGCATTTTATCTAAGAGTATAGACTCCGGAGCGATATGTATACCCACACGATCGCCATGATCCCACACATCGTTAGTATAAACAAAAAGGTCATCCCCAAAGTCAGTACGAATGGTAAGTTGGTAGTGATTGCCCTTAAAGAGGATGAAATGCACTTCACCCGAAAGAGTTCCCTCATCCTCATAGTCGAGCAGTTCAACCTCACGAAGAGGAACACGTATCTGCACCTTATCGCCAACGACGAATGACTGTAGTTGCGACTCCGGTACAATCCATTCGGCATCTAAGAAACGCACCTTACCATTCTTTAGCACTTCGCCGTTGAAAGTATTGTACCGATAGTGCTCCTTCCGAATAATCTGGATATCCTCCGGTTTAACAAGCATGCCGACCTCTGTTCCCGGCACAAACTCGTGGTAATCCTGTACCATGAACTCATAGCCATTATCCGTCTTAACAACCATCTCGTAGTGGACTCCTTTGAAGATACAGCTCTCCACTACGCCATACCATTTAGTAAAATTACCCTTAGGTATACGGTCTTCCGGGTCATAGTCAGACTGATCCGGCACATCGGATTTGCGACGTCCAGTACCGGTCTCCCAGATATAGATATCTTCGGGACGTAGCACTACATCGACCGGCATATTTTCGCCGAAACCGGTATCCACGCAATCGAACTCCCGGTCACAGAAGGCCACTCTACGGTCGCGAATCATCGTCCCACTCAAGATATTGCTTTCGCCAATAAAGTCAGCGACAAAACAATTGACAGGTTCATTATAGATATCGGTAGGTGTACCGATTTGTTGGATACGTCCCTCATTCATGACGACGACACGATCGGAAAGGGTAAGTGCCTCCTCCTGATCATGGGTAACATATATAAAGGTGATACCCAATTTCTTATGCATCTCTTTGAGCTCAAGTTGCATATCCTTTCGCATCTTAAGATCAAGAGCAGCTAACGGCTCATCAAGCAAAAGGACTTCCGGTTCGTTGATGATAGCACGTGCTATTGCGACGCGTTGTTGTTGACCTCCGGAGAGCGAATCGACATCGCGGTATTCGTAATCAGACATACTCACCATCTTGAGTGCCTTCTTTACACGTTTTTCCATTTCAGACTTTTCGATACCACGGAGTTTAAGACCGAAAGCGACATTCTCAAACACATTTAGATGTGGGAAAAGTGCATACTTCTGGAAGACTGTATTGACGGGTCGCTTATTAGGCGGCATATTCGTCACATCCTCACCGTTAAGCAGGATATCTCCTTCGCTGGCGACCTGAAAGCCTGCTATACATCTAAGCAGGGTGGTTTTACCGCATCCGGACGGGCCCAAAATAGTTACAAACTCTCCCTTTTTCACTTGAAGGGACACATCATTCAACGCATACTTGCCGTCCTCAAACTGTTTGGAGACATGCCTAACGTCAATCAGGTAATTGTTTTCTGTCATTTCACTTAAAACCGCTATGTGCCATATTAATTAAAATTTCGGACAAAAGTACTACTTTTTTTGCATATATGCAAATATAAGGGAATCTTTTTTTATTTTTGAACGAATATAAAATCACACGATAGAAAATATACATTTTACGTCAATTTATCTACATATTATTTTTGCGGGAACGATTAAAAATCCCTAACTTTGCAAAGATTTTCAACCTCTAATAGGAAAAAACATTTACCTTAATATATCATTATAAAAATTATGGAAACGTATATCGTTAAAAGAGACGGGAAAAGAGAAGTTTTCAACATCGAGAAGATTAGTGCCGCCATCAGTAAGGCATTTTTAGCAGTTGGTTCGTTTGCGACTCAAGAGGTGTTGACAGGAGTATTAAGCCATCTACGTATCCAGAACGAGACCAATGTGGAGGAGATACAGAATCAGGTTGAGGTTGCGCTTATGGCAGAGGGGTATTATCAGGTTGCAAAAGCCTACATGCTGTATCGTCACGGACATAGTGAGGATCGTGAGACACAGCAGCGTTTGGAGTTTTTGATGGCATATTGCAATGCAGCCAATGCAGCAGAGGGAAGTAAGTTTGACGCCAATGCCAATGTGGAGAATAAGAATATTGCCACACTGATTGGTGAGTTGCCCAAACAAGGTTTCATTCGTTTGAACAGACGTTTGCTCAACGAACGTATTAAGCAAATGTATGGCAAGGAATTGTCAGACAAATATATGTCACTTCTCAACCAGCACTTCATCTACAAAAACGATGAGACCAATCTGGCTAACTACTGTGCCAGCATCACGATGTACCCCTGGTTAATCGGTGGTACTAAGGCAGTCGGAGGAAACTCGACTCCTCCGACTAATTTGAAGTCATTCTGCGGTGGATTTGTAAATATGGTATTCATTGTAAGCTCGATGCTGTCAGGCGCGTGCGCTACGCCCGAGTTCCTTATGTATATGAACTATTTCATTGAGTTGGAGTATGGTGAGGATTACTATAAGCGCGCTGATGAAGTAGTTGATTTAAGTTTGAAACACAGGACTCTGGATCGAGTCATCACAGACTGCTTCCAACAGATTGTATATAGTATAAACCAGCCTTCAGGTGCACGTAACTTCCAAAGTGTATTCTGGAACATCAGTTACTATGATCGCTATTATTTCGAATCTCTATTCGGTAATTTCTTCTTCCCCAACGGCGAGAGACCTCACTGGGATTCCCTGAACTGGCTACAAAAGCGCTTTATGCGTTGGTTCAACGAAGAGCGCACCCATGCTGTCCTCACCTTCCCTGTAGAGACGATGGCATTGCTTGCCGAAGGCGACGATGTGAAGGATAAGGAGTATGCAGACTTCACTGCAGAGATGTATGCAGCCGGTCACTCGTTCTTCACCTATCTTAGCGACAATGCGGATAGTTTATCGAGTTGCTGCCGATTGAGAAACGAAATCACGGACAATGGATTCAGCTATACCTTAGGAGCCGGAGGTGTATCAACGGGTTCGAAGAGTGTACTGAGTCTCAATATCAACCGTTGTATCCAATATGCGGTACGTAATAACATCCCTTATGAGAAATATATAGAAGATGTAGTGGACTTGATGCACAAGGTACAGCTCGCGTATAACGAGAACTTGAAGGATTTCCAAAAGAAAGGTCTGCTACCGCTCTTTGATGCCGGATATATCAACATTGGACGTCAATATCTCACCATCGGTGTAAACGGAATGGTAGAAGGAGCAGAGTTTCTTGGTATAGAGATTAGTGACAATCCCAAATATGTTAATTACGTACAGTCCATCCTCGGAATTATAGAGAGACTGAATAAGCAATATCGCACCAAGGAGGTAATGTTCAACTGCGAGATGATACCGGCAGAGAACGTTGGTGTAAAACATGCTAAGTGGGACAAGGAGGACGGCTATAGTGTACCGCGTGAATGCTACAACAGTTATTTCTATATTGTAGAGGATGAGAAGACTACTGTATTGGATCGTTTCCGTCTGCATGGTCGCAAGTACATTGAGCACCTGACAGGAGGAAGTGCATTGCATTGCAACCTGGATGAGCACTTGAGCAAGGAGCAATATCGTCAGTTGTTACGCGTCGCTGCTAAGGAAGGATGCAACTACTTCACCTTCAATATCCCCAACACGGTATGCAATGACTGCGGACATATAGACAAACGCTATTTGAAGGCATGTCCTAAGTGCGGCAGTGAGAACTTGGATTACCTGACTCGTGTGATTGGATATATGAAACGAATCAGTAATTTCTCTGCAGCCCGTCAGAAAGAAGCTTCACGTCGCTATTATGCGAACCTACGTGGAGAGAATGAACTAAAGAAAGAAGCATAAGTGATACGAATGAGAAGACGATGAAATATTGTTCATTCGATATCGTATTTCAAGAAGTGCCAGGGGAAATAACCCTGGCACTTAATATCACCAATTGTCCTATACACTGCAAAGGATGTCATAGTCCACACCTTTGGGAGGATGCGGGAGAGGTTTTGGATGAAGAGGAATTACGTCGATTAATAGATCTTTATCGAGGTGAAGTGACATGTGTGTGTTTCATGGGCGGAGATGCAGATTTGAAGACCATAGAGTCACTCTGTCGAGTCGCACGAGAGGAAGGAGTGAAGACAGCATGGTATACCGGTCGTCAGGCGTTTCCACAGAGCATGCCTATAGAGATATGGGACTACGTGAAAGTTGGTCCTTATGACGAAGATTTAGGTGGTTTGAGAAGCCGCAAGACCAACCAACGGTTCTATCGCATCGAACAAGGAAAGATGGTCGATATTACAGAGCGTTTTTGGCGATAGGATAAGTTAGAAAGTTAAAATCGTTAGAAGAAAAATGATAGCCTCTCCCTTTCGGAAGAGGCTATCATTATTTTGTGCGAATACAGCAGACAATAATTCGTTATTATTTTTTTTCAGGATCATCAATAAACGATGAAGCGTATCATATGCTCCACGTCACCGCAGCGTGTCCAGATGAAATACACTCCCGGCGGCAAGTAGATATGTTCGGCAGTATTGATAGCTATTTCTGTCTTTCCTCCACCCGGTGTATTTTCCTCGCTTGGCGAGAAGATATCAAACTGGCGCTTACCCACGATATCGTAGCACTCAATATCGGTATCCTTCATGCCGTCCAGTCCACTCAGAATCATCGTTTCACCATAGTGAATATAGTTAGGCGTTAGTTCAACGGGCACATAGTGAGCCGACGAACGCCAATCAACAGTATCTGAGTGGAGAATCATGTCACAATCATCTTCGTTCTTCGCTTCAATAACGACATAGAACTTGCCTACAAGCGGTTGCTCATTTGAGTAAACATAGCCGCCCATCTTAACGGGAACCATCTCACCATTAGAGATATCGTACCAATGCACGTTATGTTGACCGAAGGTATAGCGTGTCTTGAGGATAGTAGTATCGACAGCAAGGTAACGGTGAGCATACTTCTTGATGAGCCAGAAGCGATCGTCTTCAGGTGCGTTCACCACTATAGCGATACGAGAGGTGATTGAGCGACAAACGGTCGTAATAGTAACACGTAACCAGAGGGAATCAAGACCACCAGGCACCTTATCTCCATCTATCAATGCGAGATTGGTCAGCGGGTTAATCACCTCCAGTAAAGCGGTAGCTGTAGTGCCAAGTGAAGCCATACTTGCCACATCGCCGTCTAAGACAGCACGTGCACCAGAAGCATCCAAGACATCACCACAAGTAAGATCAAACTGAGCAGCCACGTCATCCATGAATGAGGTAGGTACATACGATTCGTTGTAATAGAAGCGTACATTATAGGTAATGACGGAATCATGCCCAACCGTCTGTCCACCAATCAGGACATCTGCGCGTGGACGCTCGTCAACGACGGTTGTATTACCCGTTAGCGTATGACCGAGGAAGTCGCTATAGTAGAGATCTTCGGTATGCTCAGAGCATAACATAGTGTCACGCGTCAAGCTAATGGTCTGCACATCGATGACGATAAGACGCAAGATAAAGAGCGAGTCGATACACCGGGTATTCGGATAGTAAACCGTATCTTTGACGGTGGTATCCCGTGGCGTCGAGTCGTAAGTACGTCCGCGCCAAGTGTACGGCAACAACGTTGTATCGGCATAGACGCGGATACTATCTGTATATATCTTATCATTATCCAGTGGCAGACGGATTACGCGAATAGTATAGCGAGCAGAGTCACAAACACCAGTCGCATAGCGAACCGTATCATAAAGGATAGTCGTGTCGGCCGTGAGGGTAAAGATACTATCATGCCATGTATGCCATGAATAGGTAACTGCTGTAGAGCACTCGTAAACATCACCATCATTTTGATCCGTAACGGACAATCGAACTACGGTCATCGTGAAACGTATGCTATCACATCCAGACGAGTAACGCAGCGTGTCGTAGAGGACGGTATTAGCAGTAGTAATCGGATAGGTATGACCATGCCATAGATAGGATGTCTCACCACTACATATAGTATCACGTTCGATAGAGTCCTTAGCGAGCTGACGAACCACATGGAGTGAATAGTACGCACTATCGCACAGGCTTCGCTCGTAGCGAACAGTATCCAGAAGGATAGTATCGAGAACGCTGAGCGGCAAGTTGTAGGTATGACTACGCCAAGATAGCGAGGTCTCCGTTTCGCACAAAGCCTGATTAGCAGCAATGCTATCCACGAGTCGGTAACGAATGACGCGATAACTATAGTATACACTATCACAGCCGGTCAAACTATAGTGAGCCGTATCGTACAGCATCGTCGTATCGTTGGTCAACGGGTAGGTGTGACCATGCCATAGGATTGTATTTACATCACCACAGAGGAGCGTATCCACAGTCGGCATAGTGGTAGGAGTATGCAAGATGACACGCATCGAATAGTGAACACTATCACAGCCGGACTTATAGAACAGCGTATCGTACAACATCGTGGTATCCGCAGTGAGTGTATATTGACGTGAACGCCAGAAATAGGAAGTTACCTGACCACAGAGAATAACTTCATCCATGGGATTGTCAATTGCCGGTTGACGTATAAAGCGACGCTGTAAGTGTACACTATCGCAACCGGTAGCGACATAATACAACGTATCATAGAGCATCGTGGTATCAGCTTTCAGGGCAAAGTCCTTACCATTCCATGTCACAGAATCCGGAGCACCACACAATATAGTATCTGCCAAGATAGGCATATCTACAGCATGGAGACGGATGACACGACGCAGACGGTGTACACTATCGCATGAGTTCGTATAATATAAGGTGTCGTGGAGATAGGTGGTATCCGCATTAATTGCATATAAGCTATCATGCCACAGGATGGTATCCACCACTCCGCAAAGGAAGGTATCCGCTTCAACCTCAGGCACAGGATACAGAACGTTCAAATTGAGGCGGACGATACTATCACAACCGTAACGGTTGATGAGGGTATCGATGATGACAGTATCTGTACTGAGCGAAAGGGTATCATGCCAGATAAACGGTGTATCCAGAGCACAGATTGTAGTATCCAAGACGAACGAATCGGGCAAGCAGAGAACCTCTAACTCCAGATGGACAATACTATCACAACCAATAATGTTTGTGAGCGTATCTGCATAGTGGAATACACCGGTACTATCACCCGTTATCATCTCGCAGCCGAAGATATACGTCTCGCCTACGTTGATGCTATCGTGCAGGGCAACGCTGTCAGGAACACATGCAGGCGGTTCCGGCAAAGCGATGACATGGAGCGTCAAGGCAATGATACTATCGCAAGCGTCTGCCAGTTTCGGCAGGCTAATAGTGTCTTGGATAATTTGACCGGCGGTTTCACCACGGAGGGTGTCGCAGCCGTGGATATAGGTCTCACCGACGTAGATGCTATCCACGAGAGATACCGTATCGTTGGTGCATACAGGTGTCGGTTCCGGCAAAGCGATGACATGGAGTGTCAAAGCAATGATACTATCGCAAGCGTCTGCCAGTTTC
>CAMHEP010000027.1 GCA_946184195.1 uncultured Bacteroidales bacterium
GATATCACAAGTCTTTTTGTACACAAATCGAACAAAAAGGACATTTTATACATATAATAGATAGCGATTGTACCAAAAAATCACCGTACCTTTGCAGCGTCAAAAACGAGTTGAGTGTTGAGTGTAGTCGATTATGAATAAAATATAATATTGTAAGTAGACACTAATGATAAATGATATGAAACGATTAGTAATCCTATTGGTATGGCTACCGCTTATGATGACGGCTCAGACCTTGGAGCAATGTCAAGAGGCAGCGGAACGCAACTATCCCCTCATCAAGCAGTACGACCTGATAAACAGGACGACCGATGTCAACGTGAGTAGCATCTTACGCGGTTGGCTGCCACAAATCTCCGTGAATGCCCAAGTCTCTTATCAGAGTGATGTGACCTCGTGGCCCGACAAGATACAGGCGATGTATCAAACTATCGGTATCGATATGAAAGGACTAAAGAAAGACCAATACCGCATAGGTATAGACTTGAATCAAGTGCTGTATGACGGGGGAGTGATGGACAGTCGTAAACGCATTGCCCGCGCTGAGGGAGATGTGCAGACAGCCGAAACAGAGGTCACCCTCTATCAAATCCGTCAACGAGTCAATGAAATGTATTTCTCGTTGCTTCTACTCAATGAGCAGATAGCGCTCAACAGTGACCTCAGCCGACTACTCATGGAGAACGAGAATACGGTGGATGCGTTGTATCGTCGAGGCATTGCCGCCGAGAGCGAAGTATTTACGATTCGTGCCGAGCAATTAGATGTCAAACAAAAAGAGACGACTCTCCTGTCGCAAAAACGAGCGCTTCAACTCATGCTTAGCCTTTTTTGCGGTATAGAGGTTAGTGCCCCCGTCAAACCCGATGAGGTGAAGAGTGAAGGTATGGGAGATCGTCCTGAGCTGAAACTGGTAGACTCTCAGATACGTCTTCTGAACGCTCAGCAACGTGCGCTCAACACCGGTCTCACCCCGCGATTGAGCCTCTTTGCCACAGGATTCTACGGCTACCCGGGATACAATATGTTCGAAGATATGCTCAGCCATAAATGGTCGTGGAACGGCATGGTGGGAGCCCGTCTGACATGGAGTATCGGAGCACTCTACACCCGCAAGAACGACAAAGCCAAATTCCAACTGCAACGTGAGCGTGCCGAGAATAATCGCGAAGTCTTCCTCTTCAATAACAGAATGGAACAAATCCAGCAGTTGGCGCAGACCGACCGGATAAAGCAGCTACTGAAAGACGACGAGGAACTGATAAGGCTTCGCAGCGCAATACGACAAGCGTCAGAATCGAAGATGGCTAACGGTGTCATCAGCGTGAGTGACCTACTCAAAGATATCAACCGCGAAAACGCCGCTCGCGTGCAACAATCCATGCATGAGATAGAGCTGCTCAAAGTACAATACGAACATCAATTCACCACAAATAATTAAGACGCTTTATGAAAAAGATTATTACTATTATCACCGCAGTCCTGCTCGCCAACTGCACGACCGGCAGACATGATTTCGATGCTACCGGTACCTTTGAAGCTACCGAAACCACCCTGTCTGCCGAACAAAGCGGCACACTGCTTCAACTCACTATACACGAGGGGGATGCTGTTCGACATGGTATGGAGTTGGCTCTCATCGACACAGTGCCCTTGTCTCTGCGACTGGAGCAGGCTATTGCCACTCGCGATGTCTATGCCGGTCAGTTACCTGACCGTGACAAACAGATTGCCGCCACCCAAAGTCAGTTAGCAAAAGCACGCATTGAGCAACAACGTACGGCACAACTGGTGAAAGACGGTGCCGTACCCGCCAAAATGTTGGATGATGCCAATAGTCAAGTACAGGTCTTAGAGGACCAATTGGAAGCACAACTATCCACCTTATCCAACAGTAGCAAAACACTACATAGTCAGATGGCTGCCGCCGATGTACAGATACGCCAGTTGGAGGACCAACTACGTCGCTGCAGGGTGTTGGCACCTATGGACGGGACGGTACTCGAGAAATACGTAGAGCAAGGGGAGTTTGCCACCATAGGAAGACCTCTTATGAAGATAGCAGATATGGAGCACATGTATTTACGCGCATATATCACCTCCTCCCAACTGCAACATGTTCGTGTCGGCCAAAAGGTGACCGTCTATGCCGATTATGGGGGCGGAGAAAGACGCAGTTACGAGGGCACCGTTACGTGGATTGCCTCCCACTCGGAGTTCACCCCCAAGACTATTCTGACCGACGATGAGCGTGCAGACCTCGTCTATGCTATGAAAGTGAGCGTACAGAACGATGGAGGTATAAAAATAGGTATGTACGGCGAAGTTAAGTTCTGATGAATGCAATCGAAATACATCATGTAAGTAAGCGTTACGGCGATGTAGCGGCACTCAAAGATGTGTCATTCGCGGTTCCGCGGGGAGAGGTGTTTGGTCTGATCGGTCCGGACGGCGCCGGAAAGACCACGCTCTTCCGCATCTTGTGCACATTGCTCAAGCCCGATAGCGGTACGGCACAAGTGGATGGTTATGACACCGTCACCGAGATGGAATCTATTCGAAGGTGTGTAGGTTATATGCCCGGACGTTTTTCGCTTTATCAAGACCTGACGGTGGAGGAGAATCTGCAATTCTTTGCCACTCTTTTCGGCACGACCATAGAGGCAGGCTACGATTCCATCCGGGCTATCTATTCGCAGATAGAGCGGTTCAAAGACCGTAAAGCCGGTGCCCTGTCAGGTGGTATGAAACAGAAGCTTGCGTTGAGTTGCGCCTTAGTGCACAGTCCCAGCGTGCTCTTGCTCGATGAACCGACGACCGGTGTAGACCCTGTAAGCCGCAAAGAGTTATGGGACATGTTAGGCACTCTGCGCGAACGCGGGCTCACCATCATCGCTTCCACTCCTTATCTGGACGAGGTCCGTCGCTGCGAACGGGTGGCTTTTCTCGACCACGGTGAGATACGCGGCATCGGTACACCCGACCGCATTCTGACAGACTTTGCTGATATCTTCAACCCTCCCGGACTATCTCGACACACCATACAGCATGCACAAAAAGAGGAGAACGTCATCGAGGTAGAGCACCTCGTCAAAGCCTTCGGTACATTCCATGCAGTGGACGATATATCCTTTACCGTCAAGCGCGGCGAGATTTTCGGTTTCCTCGGTGCCAACGGTGCCGGCAAGACCACTGCGATGCATATGCTCACAGGACTCAATCAACCCACCTCAGGCAAAGGACGAGTTGCAGGTTATGATATCGCCACCGAGTACGAACAGATAAAACGTCACATCGGTTATATGTCCCAGCGTTTCTCGCTCTATGAGGACTTAACCATCCGTGAGAACATACGCCTTTTCGCAGGCATATACGGGATGAAGGACGCAGACATCAAGAGTAAGACCGACGAAGTGCTGGAGCAGTTGCATTTCAGAGATCATAAAGATGACCTCGTTGGTTCCTTACCCCTCGGGTGGAAACAGAAATTAGCCTTCACTGTGAGTATCTTCCACGAGCCTGAAGTGGTCTTTTTGGACGAACCCACCGGCGGCGTCGACCCCGCTACTCGTCGTCAGTTCTGGGAACTCATCAGCGAGGCAACCAAACGTGGTATCACTGTGTTTGTAACAACCCATTATATGGATGAGGCTGAATATTGCGACCGCATATCCATTATGGTAGATGGGAAAATAAGTGCCATCGGTACACCCACCGAACTCAAAGCGCGATATCGGATGGCTGATATGGACAGTGTCTTTACCCATCTTGCCCGTCAGGCAAATCGCGCAGCCGACTAACTCAACTACATATCCGTATATGAAACAGTTTCTTTCCTTTATCCTCAAGGAGGCACGCCATATCCTGCGTGACAAGCGCACCATGCTGATACTCTTCGGCATGCCTTTAGCGATGATGCTGATTCTCGGTTTCGCTGTCACCAACGACGTGAAGAATGTGCGAACGGTGGTAGTGACCACCCATCATGACCATCTCTCCACCGCGGCTATCAACCGCCTGGCGGCATCCGATTATTTCACTATCGTCGCCAAAGCATCTTCGCCCGCCGACGCCGAACGCATCATTCGCAGTCAGAAGGCAGACATGGCAATAGTCTTTGCCTCCGACTTCGCCTCCAAACATACGGGATTGCAGTTCATCGTGGACGGTTGCGACCCCAATATGGCACAGCAATGGACCAACTTTGCCACCGGCGTCATCCTCAACCCGCACGGGGGGATAGTCAACAGCAAGATGCTCTTCAATCCGCAGATGCGCTCGGCATATAATTTCGTACCGGCGATTATGGGTATGCTACTCATGCTCATCTGCGCCATGATGACCTCTATATCCATTGTGCGAGAGAAGGAGCGTGGGACCATGGAAGTGCTGCTGGTTTCACCGGTCAAACCCCTCATGGTCATCATTGCCAAAAGTATTCCCTATCTTGCGTTGGCACTGCTCATACTGATAGTGATTTTGCTGATGTCACGTTTCGTACTGATGGTGCCCTTGGCAGGCTCAATATTTTGGATTATGGTGGTCAGTCTTATTTATATCCTGCTGGCTCTTTCCCTCGGACTGATGATCTCGAACATAGCACAGACGCAATTGGTAGCCCTGCTTGCCTCAGCGATGCTCCTGCTTATGCCGGTAATCATGCTCAGCGGAATGCTCTTCCCTATCGAGTCCATGCCACGGATATTACAATGGGTAGCAGCCATCATGCCACCACGTTATTATATTGATGCGATGCGCAAACTCATGATTATGGGTGTCGGAATAGCAGATGTGCTCAAGGAAGTAACTATCCTTTCCGCCATGACGATGCTATTCCTTACCGTACCCCTAAAGAAATTTAATGTGCGTTTAGAATAAGCAATTATGACCCTACGTTTTCTTCTACAAAAAGAGTTCCTACAGATACGTCGCAACGCCTTCCTACCGCGACTTATTGTCCTATTCCCCATCATGATTATGTGCGTTATTCCGTGGGTGATGAATATGGAAGTAAAAAACATCATCGTGGAGGTAGTGGACAACGACCGCACGCCCCGTTCGCAGCAACTGGTACATGCCATTGAAGCATCCAATTATTTCCGTTTCCATGGTCAAAAAAACACGTACGACGAGGCTCTGCAATGCATCCAACGCGGTAATTCCGATGTGATTATGGTCATACCTCGCGGCTATAGTAGGAAGATAGCCACGGGTGAGGTCCCCGAGATATTAGTGGCAGCTAATGCCGTCAATGGAACGAAGGGCTCCATGGGCAGTGCTTACCTCACGCAAATCATCACCTCCCATGTACAACCGGACTTTGCGGCTTTACAACAGAGAGTCAGCACATTGTTGCTATACAATAAGCATCAGAACTACAAACGCTATATGATTCCTGCTCTGCTCGCACTGGTGATGATGCTCATGACAGGGTTTCTGCCTACGCTCAATATAGTCAGCGAGAAAGAGGCAGGCACCATTGAACAAATGAATGTCACCCCCGTCAGCAAATGGACTTTCATACTCGCCAAACTAATCCCTTATTGGATCATAGCCTTCTTTGTTGCCACGGTCTGCATCGTCTTGGCATGGCTTCTCTATGATGTGCGGAGCACCGGTTCGCTCGTTTGGGTCTATGTACTCTCCATGCTGCTTGCACTCTTTATCTCGTCCTTCGGACTGACCATCTCCAACTATAGCGACACCATGCAGCAAGCCATCTTCGTCATGTGGTTCTTCATCGTATGTATGCTCCTGCTGAGCGGACTATTCACCCCTACACGATCTATGCCCGACTGGGCATACCTCACCACCTACATCAATCCTATGCATTATTTTATTGATGGTGTGCGGACAGTTTTCCTGCGGGAAGGAGGATGGCATGACATTGCACATCAGGTAGCGGCACTTGCCCTACTGGGTTCCTCCATGTCGACATGGGTGGTAATCAGTTACAAAAAAAATAACTAAAAAATAGCGACTGCTGACCGAGGTCATCCTTTTCGACCTGCCCGGTGAACGCGACGCGTCGGGGACGTGACGGGGACGTGGTCGGGCTTTCGTCGGCTAAAAGAAGGTTGGCATGACATTGCCCTATGTTGTATCTTTAGCCCGCCTAAACCTATCTAAATGCGAGCATTTATAGTTTTTTGCGGGTTAAATCTTGCGGATTCGGATTTTTTGTTGTAAATTCGGACGCCGCCTTGACTGCGTCAATTCCCCCGAATATACGTTCGCACTATCCTGCGAACAACAAGTATTTAAACGCATTTTCTTTTAGATAAGCAAGCTTTTCACATAAAATTCGTTTCAATCCTTGCATATTCGGATTATTTGTCGTAAATTTGCAGCGGATTCGATATGAATCAAGTACCAAGGGACTAAGTACGAAGTACCAAGGGACGCATTTTACACTAAAATCATTCGACGTATGCAACTTATTCTCCAAATCATCACTCTCATCGGTTCCGTAGCGATGCTCATGTACGGAATGAAGGTGATGAGCGAGGGCCTGCAGAAGATGGCAGGTAGTAAGCTCAGTAACGTGCTCGGCACGATGACGACCAACCGTTTCACGGGTGTGCTCACCGGTGCATTCATCACCGCCGCTATCCAGTCCTCCACTGCAACCACGGTCATGACGGTCAGTTTCGTCAGTGCGGGCATCCTAACGTTAGCTCAAGCCATCTCGGTCATCATGGGTGCGAACATAGGAACCACCTTCACCGCATGGATCATGGTGCTGGGCGGCGGCTCCTTTGACCTCAGGCTCGTTGTGTACGCTACCATTGTATTAGCGGTTGCGCTCATCTACACGAAGAAGAATGCGAACCTTGGCGACTTCCTCATCGGTTTGGCACTCATGCTGCTGGGTCTGACGACGCTGAAAATCAATGCCACCGACATGCATTTGGACGAAATGGCGCCGGTTCGCAATTTCTTCATTGCTACTTCGTCCTGGGGATACGGCAGTTACTTCCTCTACCTGTTGGTAGGCGGTATACTGACTTTCGCCGTACAATCATCCGCTGCCATCATGGCTATCACCATGACCCTTTGTTCGACCCACGTACTGCCTATCGACATGGGAATAGCCCTTGTCATGGGTGAAAATATAGGAACGACCATTACCTCGAACGTGGTCGCACTCTCCGCCTCTGTGCAAGCCCGTCGTGCCGCCATGGCCCACTTGGTATTCAACCTCTTTGGTGTCATATGGGTACTCTGTATCTTCCGATGGTTTGTGGGGCATGTATGTCAACTATGGGGTGTAGAGTTCACGCCCGGAGTGCCTAGTGACGTATCTCCGGACAAACTGAATGCCGTACTCGCCACCTTCCACACCTCCTTCAACGTGCTCAACACTTGTATCCTCATCGGCTTCGTACCGTTGCTGGAAAAACTGGTGACACTCCTCATCCCCTCCAAGCCGGAAGAGAAAGACACAGACAGCCAATTGCGTTTCATCTCGGGCGGCCTGATGTCTACCTCCGAGCTCTCCATCTTACAAGCATGGAAAGAGGTGCATGTGTTCGCCGTACGGACACAACGTATGGTAGGTATGATACACGACCTATATCGTCAGACAGACGACATGGAAGTCACCAAACTCTTCTCTCGCGTTGAGAAATACGAAGGCATATGCGACCGTATGGAGTTCGAGATAGCCCAATACCTCAACCAAGTGGCAGACGGCCGTCTATCCGACCAATCCAAACACGAGGTACACAAGATGCTGCGTATCGTGAGCGAGTTGGAGTCGGTGGGCGATGCCAACTATAACCTCGCACGATTCATCCGGCATAAACACGACAGCCATATCACCTTCAACGACTATCAGGAGAAAAACGTGGAGATGATGCTCTACCTTGTGAGCGGAGCAGAGACGATGATGGTAGAAGCCCTCGAACGCGTCAACATCACCGAGGACGAGTTCCACGAGATGACCAACATGGAGAACGAAATCAACAATTTCCGCGACGAACTGAAAGCGCAGAACATGCAGCATATCACCGACAAAGAGTATGACTACACCACCGGTGTCAACTACATGGATATCGTGCTTGAGATGGAGAAGATGGCAGACTACATCATCAACGTAGACGAGGCATTGTACGAGCATAAGCACGACAAATAAGTCTCTTTTGGCTAAAAAGTGAACTTTTATTTGCGCAACCCGATTATTTGTTGTATATTTGCACGCTAAAACAGAGATAAACGTACACAGACGCACAACAGGATGGCAAAGGTAATCACACATGAAGGCATCGTTGTTTCCGTACACGGAGACACTGCCCATGTACGTATACTCCAAGCGGGAGCCTGCCACGCATGTCAAGCCAAACAGATGTGCGCGAGTGCCGACAATCGTGAGAAAGAGATGGATGCCATCATGCTTGAGCCTATGCAGGAGGGCGACCGCGTGATTGTACAGGTATCACAACAGATGGGATGGACAGCCGTTACATTGGCGTACGTCATCCCATTTATTTTGCTCATTGCCGGTGTAGCCCTCCTCACGATATGGATGGACGAAGCCGCAGCCGGAACCCTCAGTATTTTGGCGGTAGGGGTATGGTATATGGTACTGAAGCTCATTGACCCGAAGATAAAAAAGCATTTCACATTCACTGCATATAAAAATAAACAATAATATTAACAAATCACATTGACGTATGAATCTGATTTTAATTTCTATGGCCGTGTTAGGTTTGACGGCATTGGTAGCATCGGTGCTACTATATATCGTCAGCCTGATATTCAAAGTAGAGGAAGATCCCCGCATCGATTTGGTAGTGGCGGTATTACCCGGCGCTAACTGTGGCGGATGCGGATTTGCAGGCTGTCGTAACTTTGCGGAAGCATGTGTGAAGGCAGACTCACTCAACGGTTTGGCATGTCCTGTGGGCGGTGACCCGACGATGGAGGAGGTACAGAAGATCCTCGCTCCTGCCGGTGAATCAGCTCAAGCTGCACCCAGCGGACAACAGGAGATTCGCAAAACAGCATCGGGTATCATTATTCCTAACTTCAATCCGGAAACAGCAGCAAAGATCCGAGCCTTGTCAACGCCTAAGGCCGTTTATCCGAACTTACTGATCATGTCACAAAACAAGTAGTAGAGTTATGAGAACATTCAGAATAGGCGGAGTCCATCCGCACGACAACAAACAATATGCTGCTCATCAACCCATCGTTGAGTGTGCCCTGCCTAAGCAGGCTATCGTTCCCCTGGCGCAGCATATCGGAGCCCCCGCACAACCCGTAGTGGCAGTAGGTGCGAAAGTGAAAGTGGGCGAACTAATTGCCAAGGCAGGTGGTTTTGTATCTGCCAATGTACATGCCCCAGTCAGCGGTACCGTCACCAAGATTGATGCCATCACGGATTCATGGGGAGGTAACATGCCTGCCATCTTCATTGACGTGGAGGGCGACGAGTGGCTTCCCACTATTGACAAGACGCCCAACGTGGTACGCGAGTGCAACCTTGAGCCGAAGCAGATTATCGACAAGATTGCCGATGCCGGCATCGTGGGTCTGGGTGGAGCATGCTTCCCGACACACGTCAAATTACTGCCGCCTCCGGGTAAGAAAGCCGAAGTGCTCATTGTAAACGGTGTAGAGTGTGAACCCTATCTGACGTGCGACCATCAGTTGATGCTTGAGCACGGAGAGGAGATACTCATTGGTATACAACTGCTGATGAAAGCCCTCAATGTACGCCACGCCATCATCGGCATAGAAAACAATAAACCCGACGCCATCAAACGCATGCAGGAGTTGGCATCCCGCGCTCTCGGCGTAGAGGTCATGCCCCTCAAGTTGCGTTATCCGCAAGGTGGTGAGAAACAGCTTATTGACGCCTGCATAGGTCGTCAGGTGCCCAGTGGAGCCCTGCCTATAGAGGTGGGAGCCGTTGTGGACAACGTGGCTACCATATACGCCATCTACGAGGCTGTGATGAAGAACAAACCCCTCATCAGCCGCGTGATGACCATCACGGGCAAGGACTTCAAGAAGAGCGGTAACTACTTGGTACGTTTCGGTACACCTCTGCAGGAGGTGGTTGATGCTCTGGGCGGAGTGCCTGAGGGTACGGGCAAGGTGATTGGCGGAGGTCCTATGATGGGACGCGCGATGAGCCATCTGGACATGCCTGCTCACAAGCGCACCAGCGGTCTGCTCTTCATGCCGGAGGCCGAGAGCCAACGTCCCGAGGAAGACAACTGTATCCGTTGCGCTAAGTGCGTACAAGCATGCCCGATGGGACTGGAGCCCTACCTGCTCAGCAAACTCGCTAACCTTGAGCGCTGGGAAGATATGGAGAAACATGACGTGATGGATTGCATCGACTGCGGTTGCTGCGTCTTCACCTGCCCCAGCCATCGTCGACTGCTGGACGGTATTCGCGCCGGCAAAGGCAAAGTGGGCGCAATGATACGTGCACGTCAAGCCGAACAGAAAAAATAATTAGGTATATATAATAATATAAGGAATAGAAATTATGGCAAAACAACTAATAGTCAGTCCGGCTCCTCATGCACACAGCGGTGATAGTGTTCGCAAGAACATGCTGAATGTCATCATCGCTCTTGTGCCCGCCTTCCTCGTATCGCTCTACGCGTTCGGTTGGGGAGCCCTTATGGTGACCGCCACCAGTGTTGCAGCCTGTGTGCTCTTCGAGTGGCTCATAGCCAAATATATCATGAAGCAGCAACCCACTATCTGCGATTTGTCAGCAGTGCTAACCGGTTTGCTGCTGGCATTCAACCTGCCGAGTAATCTGCCGTTATGGATTGTCATTGTCGGATCCTTGGTAGCTATCGGTGTCGGCAAGATGACCTTCGGCGGTTTGGGACAGAACCCCTTCAACCCCGCCCTGGTAGGACGTGTGTTCCTGCTCATCTCCTTCCCCGTACAAATGACGACATGGCCTCGTCCGCTCGGCTTCCATAGCGCCATGCCTTTTGTGGACGCAGAGACCGGAGCAACCCCCTTGGCAGCCATGAAAGAGGCAATCAAGGCCGGCGATGCCTCATTGCTTGACAAACTGCCCGACCTATGGGACATGACCCTCGGAATGATGGGCGGTTCGCTGGGTGAGATAAGTGCATGCGCACTCATCCTCGGCGGCATCTACCTGCTCTGCACGAAGACTATCACCTGGCATATCCCTGTTAGCATACTGTGCACTGTGGCTATTGTATCGGGTATCTTCTACCTCACTATACCGGGCGCAGCTGCCCCGCAGTATCACCTGCTGACAGGTGGTTTGTTGCTCGGCGCAATCTTCATGGCAACGGACTATGTGACCTCGCCTATGAGTGCATGGGGACAGATTATATACGGAATAGGTATCGGCGTGATTGTAGTAGTGATACGTACTTGGGGAGCTTATCCCGAAGGTATGTCGTTCGCTATCCTTATCATGAATGCAGTTACTCCATTGTTGAACATGTACATCCGCCCCAAACGGTTCGGTGAGAAAAAGAAAGCATAAGAGACTATGAAACGATTAGAAAGCAATTTAACCAATATGGTCTTATCGCTGACGCTGGTAGCGTTGGTGGCAGCAGCCCTGCTCAGTGGCATGTACGTAGTGACAGCCGAGCCTATCGCTCAGAGTAAGGCGCAGAAACAGATGCAAGCCAAAGTAGAAGTCCTGCCCGTCCAAGAGGGCGTCACCTTCGCTGAGGCAGAGGATCACGATGGCGTCATCGTCTATCGTGCCTTCGTGGGAGAAGAGCCCGTCGGCGCTGCCGTCGAGACGTTCGACCCCAACGGCTTTAACGGTAAATTCACCCTGATGATAGGATTCGACAAAGACGGTATCATCAGCGGATATAAGGTATTGGAGCAAAACGAGACTCCCGGTTTGGGAGCCAACATGGTCAATTGGTTCCGCACGGACAAGGGTCGTCAGAACATTATCGGTATCGCGCCGGCAAAGACGAACATGACCGTATCGAAAGATGGTGGAGACGTGGATGCTATCACAGCCGCCACCATCACCTCACGCGCTTTCCTGCGCGCTGTAGAGCGTGCCTATAAAGCCTACGCTGCTCCCGCTGTAGAGGCACAGACAGGTGCTACCGCACTGACCGGAGCCACTATTCAGGAGCCAGACACGACAGCAGCTCCGATTGTTGAACCCGTAAATGGAGGACAAAACAATGAATAAGCCCTTAGAAGTATTTACCAACGGATTTATAAAGGAGAATCCGACCTTCGGCTTAGTGCTGGGTATGTGCCCGACTCTTGCCACCACCACGTCTGCCATCAACGGCATGTCGATGGGTTTGGCTACGCTCTTTGTGCTGGTTTGCTCAAATGTAGTCATCAGTATGTTGCGTAACCTCATTCCCGATAAAGTGCATATCCCCGCCTATATCGTTGTCATCGCTACGTTCGTAACGATGGTGCAACTGACTATGCAGGCATATTTGCCGGCGCTGTACGAGACCTTAGGACTATTCATTCCTCTGATTGTGGTCAATTGTATCGTGCTGGGACGTGCAGAAGCATTCGCTGCTAAGAATGGTGTGGGATTGAGCGCACTGGATGGTCTGGGAATGGGCTTTGGTTTCACCCTATCGCTCACCATACTCGGTTGCATCCGCGAACTCTTAGGTACAGGCTGCGCGTTCGGTATCCACATCTACAGTGACGCCTTCGGCATGTTGCTGTTCGTTTTGGCTCCGGGTGCGTTCATCGCCTTGGCATACCTGATGGCATTAGTTAATAAACTCCGTAAATAAAAAACGCTATGGTATATTTTCTGATAATAATTTCGGCGATATTCGTTAATAATATCGTTTTCAGCCAGTTCTTGGGTATATGCCCGTTCCTTGGTGTAAGTAAAAAGATTGATACCGCAGTAGGTATGGGTGCTGCCGTTACATTTGTGCTGACGCTCGCCACCATTGTTACCTATCTGCTGCAAAAATATGTGCTTGAGGCATTCGGCATCGGATTCCTCCAGACCATCTTGTTCATCCTCGTCATTGCAGCCTTAGTGCAGATGATAGAGATTATGCTCAAGAAGGTGAGTCCGAGTCTGTATCAGGCATTAGGAGTCTTCCTTCCCCTTATCACAACCAACTGCTGTATACTGGGTGTGGCCATCCTTGTGGGTGACGGCACATGGGCAGCCAAGATACCGGGAGCAGAAGCCAACCTGCTGCAAGGAACAGTCTTTGCCTTTGCTACAGCTATCGGTTTCAGTGTAGCGCTGGTACTCTTTGCGGGTATCCGTGAGCAACTGGCTATGGCTAAAGTGCCGGAGGCAATGAAAGGTACGCCTATCGCCCTTCTGACCGCAGGTCTGCTGGCAATGGCATTCATGGGTTTCTCAGGAGTAGTATAAACAGCTACTCCTTGGAGAAATACTTCTCGTAATTATCAAGGAAGAGTTTAACTGCCTCGGTGAGTGAACCGAAATGTTCACCACCCGAGGCATTTTTATGTCCACCTCCGTGGAACACCTCGTGGCAAAAGATATTCACGGGTCTGTCACCCTGCGAACGCATAGAGATTTTTATTTTCTTATCAGCGCCTCCGGCTTTCTCCTTTTCCCAATCAGCCACCTTATCTTCACGCATGAAAACGGAATAGTAGATATCCTTGATTTGCAGCGGCATATTGACTATTCCTTCTGCATCTCCTGAGCGGAAATTGAACTTATACAGTTCCTTGCTGCTAAGGAAGATAAGAGCCGTATGTGAAGCAGGGAAGATACGCATTTTCTCGTAAAGACAATAACCGACAAGTTTGATACGGTCTGCCGTCCAAGCATTGTTGACCCGGTTATAGATATCGTCCTTATCGACTCCGAGATCTACCAAATGGGCGATGATTTCGTACATTTCGGGGAAGTTACTATTGAAGGAGAAATTACCCGTATCGGTCATCATTCCGGTGTAGATACATGTAGCGGTCTCTATGGAGAGCTCCGGCAGAGCGGTTTTCTCAATCTGTGCTATGACGCGATAGACCAGTTCGCTGGCGCTGGGAGATTCAGGATAGCGCATTACGACTTCCGCGAAATCGATAGTACTATCAGGAGCCAGCAAGTGATGGTCGATGACAATCTTCGGAGCCTGTGACGCCAACAAAAGGTCTCCCAAAGCGCCGTTACGTTTGGGTTCATTGAAGTCGGTACATATAATCAGCCCGGCTTGTGCGAGTGCTTTCTCCGCTTCTACAGGCTGTTTATCAAAAAGGAGGGCTCTGTCGGCACCTGGCATCCACATCAGAAAATCAGGAGCGGCATTCGGCAACACAACCACAGCCTTCTTGCCCTTATTCTGCAACCAGTGCATAAGGGCGTGACTACTCCCCATCGCGTCGCCGTCGGGCGACATATGAGTCGTGATAACAATATGCTCCGCGGCATCTATCAGTCGTGCCGCTGCATCTATCAATGCAAAAGGTATTTTTTCACTAATCATGTTGCAAAGTTACGTCTTTTTTTTCATATACGCAAGCGTTCGACATTTTTTCAATGAAATCACTCATGCGCTTGTATATGTCATTTTTTCTTTGTACCTTTGCAACGAATATGAACACCACCCTACTCATCTTAATCGGTATTACGCTGTATATATTGGTGGTAAATACCATCGCTTTTGCCCTTTACGGAGTGGACAAAAGTAAGGCAAAGAACGGCAAATGGCGCATTCAAGAAGCCACGCTGATATTGGTAGCACTTTTAGGCGGTGCCCCGGGAGCATGGATAGGTATGCGTTCGTTTCGTCATAAAACCCGGCACAAGAAATTCACTATATTAATACCACTTGCTGCCCTCGTACAAGGAGCGGTATTCGTGTATATAACTTGGGCTGCAATAGCGGTATTGTAAAGAAAATTGCACATATATATGGAGAAAAAACAGTGGCTCGTTCAACGAATGCCAATTAGGAACCCAATAAGATGTTCCAACTAATACAGAAAGCATTATAAAACCTAACAAAACGACATACAAACAGGCGGACAAGTAGAGCTTGTCT
>CAMHEP010000028.1 GCA_946184195.1 uncultured Bacteroidales bacterium
GCCTATTGTCGGGAGGCAGGTATTACGCCTGCGGTGCTTTACCTTGCTGCCACAGAGTATTTGACCGCTCGTTATTGTCATACAAAAGATGTATGCTTGGTTACCATATCGAATGGAAGAAGCAATATGCGTATCAGTGATACGTGTGGAATGTTTGTCAATACGTTACCACTGGTAGCACACATTGGTGACCAAACAGTCTCAGAATATCTGAAGGAGGTGGCAACTTCGTTCGAGACAACACTTCGCAACGAAAACTATCCTTTTGCCAAGTTGGCCACTAAATACGCCTTACATGCTGACCTGATGTACGAGTATCAAGTGGGCGTTCTTTCCGAACTCAAGGTCAAAGATGAGCCGGTACAAGTGGAGAACTTTGGTCTTGAGACAGCTAAATTCAAGACCGCCATTAAGATTGAGGAACAAGACGGCAAGGTGTATATTCGTGCTTACTATAACGACAACCTCTATAGTGATGATATGATGACTCGTTTGACTGCTTCGCTGGAGCAAGTGGTGAATGAAATCATAAGCGATGACAGCAAACCAGTTAAGACCATCAGCATCATGACTCCTGCGCAGGCTTTAGAAGTGAAGAGGCTTCGTCAGACCGCAGAGGAAGATATCCCTGTCAAACTTTATCATCAGGGTATTGAGCATTATGCTCGCCTAACGCCGGACAAGATTGCACTTATTGCCTCGAACGAGACGCTCACGTACGATGCGATGAACCGTAAGATGAATCGTATAGCACATGCCCTAATGGAACGAGGTGTGGGTAAGGGAGATGCGGTCGTTATCTTGCTGCCCCGAACTTCTTATCCGCTTTTAGCCATGTACGCTATTTTGAAAACAGGAGCGGCCTTCATCCCGTGTGACCCTGCTTATCCGGCAGATCGTATCCAACTGATTGTAGAGGATTCGGAGGCTAAATACGTGTTGACGAGTCAAGAACTGGCTCCCAACTACGGCGATAAGGGATTGTTGGTAGAGGAACTGCTGACGAATACAAACGAGCAGAATCCTGATGTGAAAATAGCACCGGAAGACTTGGCATATATGATATATACATCCGGTTCTACAGGACGTCCCAAGGGGGTGATGTTGCGGCATATAGGTATCTGTTCATACCTGACAGCCCATCCTGCCAATCGACATATCTATGCCATAGTAAAGAGTGTGAAGACCTACTTGAGTGTGTCGACTATATCATTTGACTTGAGTTTCAAGGAGTATGGTTGTGCATTCTTTAACGGATTAACTTGTGTCTTTGCCGACGATAGCCAAGCAAACAACCCTGTGGAATTGGCTGAACTGATGGCACAAACAGGAGCAGATTGCATCAATGGTACGCCGTCGCGAATCTTGCAGTATATGGAATTACCCGCATTCTGCGATTGCCTCAAGCATTGCAAAGTCATTATGTCAGGTGGCGAGAAATATTCGGATAAACTGCTTGAACGACTTCATTCTCTCACGGATGCACGTATTTTCAATACGTATGGACCTACAGAGATTACTGTCAGCAGTAATGTGGCTGAATTGACAGAAACAAACAGCATCACAGTCGGCGCACCTCTTCTGAACTACAAAGAGTATGTGGTGGACGAAGACGGCAACGAACTACCGGTAGGAGTGATGGGTGAACTTTATATAGGCGGTCCCGGTGTAGCTGTCGGTTACAACCATTTGGACGAGCTGAATAAAACAAAATTTGTAGAGTACAAAGGACAGCGTGTCTTCCGCTCTGGTGATTATGCTCGTTGGCAGGCAGATGGTCAAGTTTTCATCCTCGGACGTGCAGACAATCAGGTCAAACTGCGTGGTTTACGCATCGAATTGGGAGAGGTGGAAAGTGCGATAGCAAAAATTGAATATGTGAAGAACGTATGTGTCCAGATTCGTACTATTCAAGGTCGTGAGCACTTATGTGCCTATTTTGTGGCAAGCGAGACGATTGATATTCAGGTCATGAAGGCTGAGATAAGTAAGACGTTGACTCCCTATATGGTTCCAACAGCTTATCTGCAGATGTTTGAATTTCCCTTGACACCCAACGGCAAGATAGACGCTCGCCATCTGCCGGATGCCATTTTGGCAGCATCAAATAGTGAGTATGAACAGCCCGCGAATGCTGTAGAGCAATTCTTCGCTGAAACTTTCGCGGCAATACTGGGATTGGACAAAGTGGGTGCTAACGACTCGTTCTTCGAATTGGGCGGTACATCACTTGTGGTGACCAAGGTTATTATTGAGGCACAAAAAGCCGGCTATCCAATAGCTTACTCGGATGTGTTCAATCATCCTACACCACGTTTACTTGCTCAGAAGATCAGCGGAGGGGAGACCGAAGGCAATATAGAGGAAGACCCTGACAAGGACATTCGCGATTATGACTACACAGAGATAGATGAATTGCTGACCAAAAATACATTGTCGAGTTACCTGCAGGGAGAACATCGTCCATTAGGCAATGTGCTTCTGACAGGTGCAACGGGATTCCTGGGCATACATATCTTCCACGAACTGGTGGAACGATATGACGGTAAGATATATTGTCTTTTACGTTCCAAACGTGGTATTAGTGCAGAGGAACGCCTGCGACAAATGCTCTTCTACTATTTCGAGACGAACTATGCCGACTTATTTGGTAAACGTATCTTTGTCTTCGAGGGCGATGTAACCAATACCATTGATGAGAAAATGGTAGGCAATGAACTGATGCAACCGGGTGCTATACAAACCGTGATGAACTGTGCGGCTATTGTGAAACATTTCTCTAAAGGTACAGAGATAGAGGATGTAAATGTCGGTGGTGTGGTCAATTGTGTGGATTATTGCCTCAAGACCGGTGCCCGAATGATACAGGTGAGCACGATGTCCGTGGGAGGAGCCAGTGTGAATGGTTTCCCGGACTATAAGTACCTCAATGAGCAGATGCTCTATGTGGGGCAGCGTATCCGCAACCAGTATGTGCACTCCAAAATCATGGGTGAACGATACCTCTTGGACGCTATCCTACACAAAGGATTAGATGGTAAGGTGATGCGTGTGGGTACACTCTCTGCTCGTTCGACAGATGGTGAATATCAGATTAACTTTGGTACCAACTCATTTATGGGACGCCTACGGGTATACAACATGTTAGGTGCCTTCCCCTATGCCAACTATGAGGCATCGGTGGAGTTCTCTCCCATCAACGAGGTCGCTACGGCGATATGCTTGCTGAGCGAAACCCCCGCTGCATGCGTGTTGTTCCATCCTTTCAATAACCACAGTCAGCAATTGGGCGATGTGGTTCGTGAGATGGCTGTCGTCGGGAAAGATATCGAACTGATGGAGCAGGAACGCTTCGCTGAGGTGTTGGATGCCGCCAAGCAGGACGAGCGTAAGGCCAAGATACTATCCGCTCTCCTTGCTTATCAAAACGTGGATGTACGCGAGCATATTGAGTTCTTACAAAAACAGAACCATTATACCACGCAAGTACTGCTACGTTTGGGTTTCAGTTGGTCGCAAACGCCTAAGGCATATGTTGATCAATTCCTCAAGGCGATAGATGCATTAGACTATTTTAACGTATGACAAACAATATCCATAGTGAATACAGACGTTTCCTGATAGCCTATCTCTTGACGGCGTTGTCTATCTGTTTGGGAACTATCGTGAATGCGATGTTGGCAGGTCACCTGATTGGTGCGGATGCTGTGTCGGTGATTAATCTCTCCACACCGCTCTTACAACTCTATTATACCATCCACCTGCTCATTGGTGCCGGTGGGGGTATATTGGCTTCTTATGCATTAGGCGAGGCAAATAGAACGGAAGCCAACGATGTCTTCACCCGCGTTCTATTGGCAACGATGTCTACGGGAATAATCATCAGTGTAGTGGGAGGGCTTGTCTTCCCGGAAGCCGTTGCTAATCTTTTCTGCTCTCATTCGGATTTGCAGGTGATGAACTACGCATACATGCGACCTGTGCTATTGGGTGCGCCACTATATATATTAGTCAGTGTGCTCAATACAATGGTGGCTGTCGATGGTGAGCCGCGCCGTGTGAGCGTGGCTATCGTGGCAGATAATGCCGTGGCAATAGTTTTAAGTTGGTTGTTACTGACGCATGGTATAGGGGTAGAGGGTGTATGTTATGCTATCCTGATAGGACATGCGGTTGGAGTGATTGTCTTGCTTAGCCATTGGGCGGGTAAAGCAGAGACCTTCCGTCTGCATCTAAGGAGTACCAAGCATACGATGCGGCGTATTTTATCTACCGGTGCACCCCTCGCTGTGGCGAGTATTTGTCTCACCATACTTCTATATACGGCTAACACCATAGTACTACGTACGATGGGACGAAACGGTATATTCGTACTCTCTGTCGCGTTGAATCTATTGATGATATATAATCTGTTCATCAATGGCTCATGTCAGACCTTGCAGTCTCTTGGAGCGATGCAGATAGGTAGGGGGGATGAAGGCAAAGAGGATTTGCACTATGTAGTGACCGCAACGCTTAAGTTCATGACAGTATCTCTGGGACTCTTATGTGCATTGGTGTGTCTCTATCCGGAGGGGGTGACTGCACTCTTCGGCGGACAGGGCGAACCTGAACTGATGGAAGAAGCCGGTAATATTCTTCCTATCTTTGCCTTGAGTTTCCTGCCTTATTGCTACCTTTACGTGGCGATGATATTGCTCAAACTTTTCCACTATGATGGAATCGCACTCTTCCTCTCGTTCGCGTTGTCACTGACCGTTGTAATAGTGATGCTCATCATGGAGCATTGGGCTCCAGCATATATATGGTGGTCATATCTCATTGCCTACGTGTTGGAGTCTGTGGTGTTAGCAGTAATAATACTTTATCAGCGTATTCATTTACGTATTGTTTAATCACTATAAACACTTTATTCAATGGAAACTACAGGAACTATGGTGAACCTATATACTGTGGTAGGGGCGGCTATCTTGCCCGCCTTTGTGCTTTTGTTATATGTATACCTCAAGGATAAGTATCAACGCGAGCCCGTTAGCCAGATGGCAAAAGGCTTTGTCTATGGTATCCTGTCTGCCGGCATTGCCTCCATATTGGAAACAGGTCTCTTGGCGTGGGGATTAGTACCTAATGAACCTATCGGTTTTCTGGGTGCAGTATGGAAAGCTTTTGTGGGAGCGGCTATTCCCGAGGAGTTTGCCAAATTGCTGATGCTTTGCTTGTTGCTGAGGAATAATAAGTATTTCGATGAACGTTTCGATGGTATCGTCTATGCATGCTGTGTGGGGATGGGCTTTGCGGCCACGGAGAATATCATCTATCTCTTCTCTAACCTGAATATGTGGCAATCCGTAGCTGTTCAACGGGCTATCTTTGCCGTGCCGGGACATTTTATGTTCGCGGTTGCAATGGGCTATTTCTATTCGTTGGTTTATTTCGGTGACATGTCGTGGCGTAAGGCGAGTCGTATCTTCTGGGTTCCGGTGCTGTTGCATGGTACGTATGACGGACTTCTCTTTATGGCTAATCTCGGAACGATGTTGAGTGGTGTCCTCTTGATGTGTTTCTATATCTTTTGCTATAAGATGTGGCAAGGTGGCCGGCGTAGTATTGCCGACCATCTCCGTCGAGACGGCAAAGTCTCTTAGTGACGTATGATATAATAGGGGATATCAAGCGCTTGAATCTCGCGTTCGTACCAATTGAATAGATATTGTCGTATATGGGGATTTTCTCGCGTAGGGTCTGCTATCCAAGGGATATCCGGCGTACACAATAGGTAAATGTCCATGGGATAGCGACGTAGTGCCTCTGTGACCCATTCCGGACAGGTTCCGTATTTATGCTCCAACCATACTTTCGTAACGATGAGTTCGGTGTCGAAGAAGAGCACGCGTTCATCATCGCTACGTGCTTCATTGTCTAATGTGCGCAGTTGCTCCACCTGATGGCGGGCAATGGTGAGGACATCAGCATACGTGTAATGACCGTTCAGAGCAGCTACATAATCGCGAGCGTATTCGGGGATATATTCGCCGTAGCGACGGGCTAACTGCTGCGCCAGTGTACTCTTGCCCGATGACTCGGGACCGATGATACCAATCTTAACCATTAGCGGGTGAGCATCAGTTTGATGTTGATACCGACATTGTCTGTCTTTACGGGATAACTGCTGGAGATAAGCGGTGTGGTGCCCTGATGGTCGTAGAAGAGTTGGATATTCACCTTCTGCGAGAGCACATAGTCGGCAGATATCTTGATGGCAAACACTTTGTTGCCACTTGAGGCTTGTGTGATATTTTCCTCAATCTTCCTCAACAGTGACTTTACGTCTTTGTAGCTGACGTCTACATTGAGTTTGAGGTCATTGCTAACTTTCTTTTGTCCGCCGTCACGTTTCTTGGCGACGAAGTTGAGATTCTTTATTGTATATCCGGCACCAATGACAAACTCGTTGCTATGTCCCTCGGTGAGTTGTGCAGAGGTGACATTGAGTGCCAGATTACGTTGCTTGCGATACTCTGCCTTGATGGAGAGGGAGTTCTTCATCGTTAGGTTCAATCCGATAAGTGGAGAGAAGGCTTCGGCGAGGGTGACGTTACTGATGTCGTAGGATGATGAGGGTGCCGGACCATCAGTTGTTCCGTTACGTACGAAACCGATGGTCTTATCGTTGCCGTCAGCAGGAACCCATGTAGAGAAGGTTCCATATGAACCGATGGCGTATTTACAGGTATACGCATGGGTGAGTGTTACGGAGCGGAAGTGGTCTTTTATCCACGGTAGTTTACCCAGTCCGTCAAAGGTGACTGACCAGTTCGGCAGCACTCTGAGTACACTGAGGAAGGGGTTAAAGTCCGCTTTGTTGATATCGCGACCTGTATAGGCACTGAGGAAGGCAGGTACCAACACATCTGCTGAGGTACGGCTCACGCGTTGACCGGAGGCTGATGAGTAGCGTTGCGACGGATAACCAGTGCCGCGCAGGAAACCTGCATCGGGATAAGCAATACCTTCGTAACGACGCTCCACGCGGTCGCGCATGACTCCTATGTTTTCCACAAATTGGTCATAGGTGGTGTTGGAGAAGTTCTCCTCTTGGTTGCCAATACGCGAGAAGATGGTTCCTATCGCTACCTGCGTGATATTGAACGAACCGGTAGTGTTCTCTTGCAAGCGGTCGTAGCTATAGATGATGGATGTAGACGAGGCGTTATAGCGCTTGCCGTTCAGTTGTATCTTGAATCCCGGCAGCGGCTCCAGGTTGATACGTATATCGAGGTCGCTGGTGTGGGCGCGAGTGGCAGGCTGAACGACACTGGTATCACGGCTGAGCCAACCGTTCTCCTTGGCTTTCTCGATGAAGTTACTCGGTATGAAACCGAAAGTAAAGTCCAATCCCGGCGCCATACCGCCGCTACTACCTTTCTGACCCATGAATACAGGTTCCGGATAGAATCCGGGAACGGTCATGGAGTTGGTCTCTCGGTAGGTTACTTGTATCTTACGAAGCAGCGTTCCGAAATAGGCCCCCATGTCCATGGCTATTTGTGCGGGAGTCCGTTTGTTCGGATCACGCGTAGAGATAGCCAGCGTCACAGCCTCGCAGTCGCGTTGTGAGGTGATGACCACTTTGGTAGGTCCATCGGCGCGGAATTGCACCGGCACTTTCTTTCCAGTGGAGTCGGTAGCCAACACGATGAGCATCTCCGAGCCTAACCGGTGGGTGATAGTTTGTGGTACACCTTTCTTCAGCGCAATCGTCTGACTGAAGGTCTTGGGACGGAAAGCACGAGCGCGTTGACGACCGCCGTATTGTTGTGTAATCTGTTTCCAGTATTTGGACTTGCCGTATAATGTCTCAAAGTTAATACCACCGTCTATCTGCCATGTCTGGACTGAAGACACGGTGTTACCGCGTTGCGAGTCCTCTGCGGCTGAGTTGCTGGCTGCGGTACGGGTCCAGTTGTAGTTGGCGGAGTAGGTGGCATTGGCGCTCACTGCTTCCAGATAGGGTACGCGGTTGAAGGGCACGTTCCACGAGGCAGTGAACACTTGCTGGTAGGTATAGGGTTTACCAAACTGTTTGAGACTGCGTTGGATAGTATCTTTCCATGCCTCGTAATAGTCGTTCGAGAAATGGTAGTCCTTGATAATCTCCTTGGCGTAGAGTCCCTCATCTATCGTGGCGTTGTGGGCGGTCTGCAGACTGAACTTCATGTTACGGGTAAGGTCGTATTTGAAGTCGACATTTCTGTCCCATGTGAAGTCTTTGCTGGCGGTGAGGTCCATCTTGCCGGCAGAACCTGTCAGGTCACGCATCTTCATGTGGCTGAAGGTGCGGTGCATGTTCATATTGAAAGCCCATGATTGGGGCAGATAGTAGATGTTGAGTTCTTTGATGAACTTGAGTTTGCTTACTTTCTCCACGTTTTTGAACGGCTCCCAGGGCTGCGGATTGAAAGAGTAGGAATAATTGAACGAACCGCGATGGTCGGTTGTGACCTCTTTCTCTATCTCCGGGTTGTGCATCTTCTGCGAGTTGTAACTTGCCGAGATAGCGAAGTTAGCCGGGTCGTAGAACATGTCTTTCTTCTTCGACTTGATATTCACCTTCATGTTCGTCACCGAGAAGCTGGTCGACTCATAGACGGTATTGGTGAGTTGTTTGAGGCTGTCTTTTTGTGATTTCTCCGTGTATGTAGAGAGCGATTCTTTGAGTTTGACGTCTGTATCGTACGGGTCGTATTCCGGTGTGGTGGTTTCGTTGGAGTAGCTGGCGTAGACAGGTATCTGCAGTTTTGCCTTCTCGGGGAAGAGACGCCCCACCTCCATCGCTGCACTCACAGCCAGATTGTATTGGTTGTCCATGTTCCTATCCAGCACATTGTTCTCGATTGACCCATATCCAGCGGTCTCCAAACGACCGGATACGTTGAATTGGGCGATGTCACTTATACCCAGTGCTACATTGGCCATAGCAGCCACACCGCCTTGCTCATTGAACTCGCTCAGTCTGAGTTCGTTCACCCATACCTCACCTTCCACGATGCCGGTACCGTTATTGCGTACACCAATCATAATGGACGATACGTCTTCCAAGGTCGGGTTACCGATAACCGTCACTTTGTTGTTGGGCTTACCGTTTTCGTCATCGTAGATGGTATAGGGCGTTGTCAGACTCACGCCTTGCGTTCCGCTGCGTTTGGCTTTGTTACGTGCCACTTTGGCTTTGGTGAATACGGAGAAGGGGAAGTCGAAATAATTCTCCCGCGGCCATACTTTCCAGCGGTCAGCATCGTTGTCGTTGTTGTAACGTCCCGGGTCGGTGAGACGCAAGGGTATCTCGTATTCGTAGTAGTTATATTTGAGGTCCGTTCCCATACGGATGAAGCATGTCAGGTCATTATCCTGTAGCATCACATCGTCCGGTAGGCGTTCGGCATGGACGAACATCTGCAGTTTCTTGTAGTTACGCAGGTCATAGCTGGTGTTCTTATATACTGCCTTGGCATCTTTGGGAGAGAGGTTACGTACCTTCAGCACCATTGCCTGTTCGTTCTGAGCGATGAGTTGGGCTTGTCCCGGATCTGTTTGGCGGCTCACACCCGGAGGTAAGATATAGTTGATAGGTGTACGCATACCGTTACCCTCGATGCTCACGGCTTGTACATCAAGCGAAGCACGAGTAGCAGGCACTATGCCTATAGGAGCGAGGTCTTTGGTATATTGACGCCACTCGCCGCGAACGAGGTTCATCGTCGCGAAACGCAAGTGCGTCTCTTTCTTGCACCCCGTCATGTAAATACGCATGAAGCGGATAGACTTGAAATTGCGGATATTGCCCACTTTCTCTACCGTCGCACTGTCGCCCTGAAGAGGTATCTTAAACTGATACCAGGTCACATCCTCGGTCTGACCGTTGCGCAGGGTTACCTTTGATGTCAATCGCTCGGTGATATGTTGCTTGCCGGGCTCGAGGTCTTCCTTACGTAGCGACACGTGGTACTGGAAGTATTTCTCATATTCATTGATGGTATTGTCGGCGTTGATATCCTCTATATCAGGTGTGAGGGTGGCAGCGGTACCGTAGTCTTCTCCTTGATTGTTCGAATCCGGTGAGTTCCCCTCTGTACCGTTGTAGTATTTGTAACGGTCCATCACGGATTTCTCTTGCCGATCCCAGTCGCTACCACGGTAGTAGTGGTAGTTATCGCCGGCAGGGTCGTTCGTGGGTGAGAAGGGGTCGTTACGCCAACGGTCCAGGACGCTCTGCGAGACTATAGTACGCAAACTGTCCACAAAATCGCCATACGGACGTTTGCCGTTATAGCTGAAGGTACGCTCTTGTTGGTTGCTCAGTCCGTCCAAACCTACATCCTGACGCTCACGGGCTCCAGCTTCGTTGGAGAAGGCAACCACGGTGGAGGTAGTGCGCGGCACACGTCCCCACAATGTCGTGTCAATCATCGACTCCTGACCATCGGCTACGGGGAGTCCGTGCTCAAAGGATTTCTTGCCATCACGCAGGATATCTTCGCTCACCTCGCCCAAGTTGATGTAGAGGTCTCCTTCATATTCGCCGTTTTGGTTGGTGTGTTTGGGGTCCATCATCCAGAACTCGATATATTCGATATTGGATTTCTCAAAGTCGGTATTGTCCAACCTGCGCATCATACCGCCCCAGTTACTCTCGGGGTCCTTCAGTTTACCGTCGGCATTAAATCGGCCGGCGCTGATGTTGTACGGACCGCGTTCCTCGGGGTAATAGCTGATGTTCAATGCGCCGAGTTTAGTGTCCTCGTTGGCGAGTTGCTCCTTATTGGGGAAGAGCTCTTGTGAATAGATGATACGACTCCTGTGGTCCGACATGGCATTCGGATCATTCTTGATGTGCTCGGGGGTATTGCTTTGAGGATAGCCGAAGATGGGGTCAACGATATACCATGACATGAGCGCGCGGTGACTGTTGTATGCTGCGCTGTTACTGCGTTTGCTGTCATCCGTGAGGAAAGCTTTTCCTTTCAGGTGTGTCTCCTTGGGGCTCTCGTTGCGTGGTGTGGAGGCGAGGAACCAATAGTTGGGATAATGGACATCTATACCTGTGGTTGTCGCCTCGAAGTCATCTATGTAGGATGTACCTGCCGACCCCACATCGTTGGTATGTCCGGGTATCAAGTGCGCGAACTCTGCTCCTACCTGCAGGGTAGAAGGCTGCGTAGCGTTAATCCATGGGATACGGTCAATGGCATTGGTCAGCCATTGCATCTCAGTCTTGTAGTTGAGGTTCACGCCCCATATGGTATTGGCTAACGGCTCACTGCCGCTATTAACTTTGGTTGTGAGAGGCTTCTCCCTCAGGTGCATGATGGTACCGCCTATGACGAAGTCCTTGGAGAACTCATATTCTAAGTGTGCTCCGTAGAGTGCCTTGCGTTTCATTGAGAAGGTCGATTGGTTCTCCAGCTTAACGTCCACGTTCGTGCCTGAGGAGATGATACTCTCGTTGAGGATGGTCACTGTACCCATCATATAATCAACAGTATAGTCCACGTTCTCCACCAACGTGGCACCGCCTGCTGTCACGGTCACGCTTCCGCGAGGGATATTCATCGCGTTCAGACGTATCTCGTTGGAGGAGGCGGACCCTTTGTATTTACCGGTCAAACGGAACTTATTCTTTTCCGAATATTCTTGTGCCGTGACGAGAGTGGAGTCGTACAGTTCGGTGAAGGCATATTTCTTGGCTATCGTGGTACCTTTTCCGATGACGCTGTCCATGTATTGACCGAACGGTTCCAACACGGGGAAGATGATACGTCCTGTAGAGGACATGACGGTCTGGTTTTCCACAAAATCGAACTTACCATCGGGATTGGGGTTGTTCTTCGAGTCCATACGGTCCAGACGAAGCACACGCAGTAACTGTTTGCCGGCGCAGTCGCCTTCGCTCAGATATTGCACCTGTGTGCCGACAGAGTCGTTGCGGTATTGCACGTATAGTTCGAATTTATCGCTATTGATGCTGTTGGCGCCCAACCAGTATACATTCTTCATCATCAGGTCCCATGTACCGGTACCTTTCCTGTCGGGGGCGTTGGCGGTGCTCTTCAGCAGTTTGAGGAATAAGCAGTTCGGGGCCTTGGACTCGTCGCTGTTGTCGGTGGAGAACTCACCCACCTGATAGACCTGCCCGCCTGCCGTATATTCGTAGGCAACGGCGAGGACCTCGTCCTGTTGGAGGGCGGTCTTGAGGGATATGTAGCCCAAGGCAGCATTGAGCGTATACTCGCTGGAGCTCAGTAGCCGTGCCGACTCCAGTTTCTCATAGTCCATTCCCCCTTCCATCTTGGCTTGCAGTGCGCTTCCAGCAGTCTGTATGTTGCGGTATTCGGCGTTATTGACCAGCTCATCATATAGGTTGTTGGCGCGGTTCTGTGGCATACGTTGACCGTTGGCAGCCCATTGAGGGCTGTGGATATGACTTTGACTCGCCTCGCCCAGATCTACGCATGCCACTATGTTTCGGGCTTGGTCGTAGTTACCGCGACGGTTGGTGACCCATACCTCGATACGGTTGATGGTCACGCCGCTGCTTATATAGGGCGGGTTGCTCAGTGCCCGCTCGTAGTTATCGCGGAAGTAGTAGCCGAGGAAGAAATGTCTGTTCTCATCGTACTCATCGACGCCTATATCGAATTTAGTGGTTTGCGTACCGCCTTTACTGCTCACCGACTGACTTTGACTGTTTTGTTGACTGATGAGACCTTGTATCTTGAACTTACCGAACTTCAGTGTTGTCTTAAATCCGAAGAGTGCCTGTGTGCCACGAATCAAACTGCTATTGAGATCCATCGTCACATTACCAGCCTCGATGGACTGAATGATATCATCCTCTTGCCCCTTGTATTGCAGCTTTAGGTTCTGCTGGTCTTGTGAGAAGGAGGCCTCTGTGTTATAGTTCATCTTGAACTCCAGTTTCTCACCCACCTTACCGGTTACGTTCACTTGTATCTTCTCGTCGAAATTGAAGATGTTATTGTTTCGTGACCGTTCGTTCAGACTCGGGTTGTTGATATACTGGTGGTTGAATCCGAAGAGCAACTCTGCCGACCCTTGCAGCTTGAGTTGGACGCCACCGGGTCCGAACACGCGGTCTGCCGGACCGATATTGAACTTCATATCGGTGATGTCGAACTTACGTTCGTTGTTATGCTCTACCTCACTGATTTTCTGCCGCCAGTATTGGTGCATCTGCACTTGCTCGCTGTAGCGTTGGTACTCTTGGTCGGTCAGCAGGTAGGGGGTGGCAATGTCCACATCGCCCACTTTGGTGTGTATGACGTAGTAGCCCGACTCGGGCTGATAGACCACCTCTGTCCGCATATTGTCGGGGTCGGGGAGGTCGAGATTGGACGCGGGACGAATCAGGTCTTCGTAGTTGTTAGTCCGGGTGCGACGTACAGCTACAGGTGCCATGATAGCGCTGTCCTGTGGCTGCATGATACTGTCATCCGGCAGGGGTTCTCCCGGCTGTATCACTTGCTGACCCCATAGCATGGGCGCCAGCAGCAGTAGCATTCCTATGATTCGTAATTTATAATACATCCTTTTTTTATGGGCCCCACAAGGTGTACCGCAGTGGGGAGAGCGGAGCGTGCCGGCGACTGCTGACCGTGGTCAGCCTTTTCTCCCTGCCTGGCGAACGCGAATCACAGCATCTTAAGTGCTTGTTTAATCACTTCCTCCACGCTTGCCGCGGGGTTGGTGCTCAGTATCTTGTCCGCCGCTTTGCTGCTGGCGGCAGCGTTGAAGCCAAGCATGGTCAGGGCGCTCACTGCCTCCTCCTTCACGGGACTGCCGTTCGTCATTTGTAATTCGTCATTCGTCATTTGTAAACCGTCATTTCCCAGTTCTATCTTCAGCACTTTGTCTTTCAGGTCGACGATGATACGTTGGGCAGTCTTGGGTCCGAGTCCTTTCACCTGACTGAGTGCCCGGCTGTTCCCCGTGGCAATGATTTGCCTGAGTTCGGCGGCTGTGTAGGCGCTCAGTATCATGCGTGCGGTGTTACCTCCGATGCCGCTCACGGTCATGAGCATCAGGAAGAGTTCGCGTTCACCCTTAGTGAAGAATCCGAAGAGGTCGTGTGCATCTTCACGAATCAGCTCTGTGACAAATAGTTTGATGTCAGCTCCCTCGTTCTTGACCAGCTCGCTGTAGGTGGGTAGGGATATATTGATGGCATACCCCACACCGCCGGCTTCCAGCACGGCATAGGTAGGGTTGAGTTCGCTCAGTTGTCCGTGGATATAATCAATCATGTCTCTTTTCCTTATTTTATCTTCATCGTCGGGCGTTGTCGATGCCGATTATTAAGATTTTCATACTAATCTTTATTATTATTCGCCCGACTCGTCCGCATACACGCATAAAAACATGCAAAGATACAACATTTTTCTGATATATGCAAAAAAATCTCTTCCTTGTCTACTTTTTGTCCCTTTTTTGCACTGTTTATGCTCCATTCGCCCCTAAAGTCCCATACCTTCATCCCTAAAGCGATTTTTCGTTATTTGATAAGATCCCTATTTTTTAGTACTTTGGCAGGTTCCCCGTTCGTTAGTACTTATTACGTCCATTATATAG
>CAMHEP010000029.1 GCA_946184195.1 uncultured Bacteroidales bacterium
ATTATAAACTTATTGTATTATAGTAAATAAGCGACGATAGGATTGATTATCTATAACCACCGTTATGATATAATAACCACGCGATAAGGAAGATATATCGATGGCGGTACCGGGCCCTACGTCGGGCGTTAAAACTACTTCACCTGTCTTTGCTTGGGTGATATATACAGAATCTATCTCATAATCAGACGCTCCACGCCCTACTTGAACATAATACCTAAGAGTCTTTCTTATCAAATGAGTTGAAATACTATAAAGGGGAATATAGGATGCACCGAAGTTAAACATATATACAGAACTATTCCCTATAGCATTTGAGCTATATATAGTCATATTATATATTTGTCCTTTGGTAACAACAGACAGAGTCGTGTCCAATATATCTTTCTGAACAACAAAGGAATTGGAGTCTTTATATATTGTGCCCTCATATGATACATGGTAGGATGTAGCACCTTGAGAAACAACGTGCAAGGTTAGATGAATAACTTCATCTTCTGCCTTCTCTGACCATTGTACATCAGGTCTGCTTGGGCAGGTAAGAGTTTCCTCTTCGACGGAGGGCTCATCGTCCTGATGACCGTTAAGATGTGTGCATCCTCCCATTACCAGAGGACATAGCATAGCAATAATTATTCGTTTCATAAATTTGTTCTTGAATGAGTGTAGTATAAATTATTTGCAATTTGCGCTGCAAAGGTACGAATATTACCACAATATTACAAAGAAAAATATGGGAATTTACAATATTCTAAAGCACACTGTATCAACGAAATATGTTTTTGTGAATATGGGAATTTTATAATGCGACTGCTAAATCCACCAAATAAGTGCGTAGATTTTTAGTTTCTACTCCTATTTTTTTTGCTGTGCTATACTTGAATTTCCCAATACCTGATTCAGCATAAGGAAGAATATCTGCCATATCCTTATACGATATATCTAAAAAGACTAATATACACAATCGCACTTCCTTCTCTTTTAAAATTCCTCGTCTTTTTAACTTCGTTGCTAACAAGTAAAACTGCTTATCCACATTATCACACATGCTATCATAGTCATTCCAACACAATACAGACTTCAGGTTAGTCGAGTTGCGGAATATTTCACAGTTATGCCGAATTTTTTCTTCTCGTTGTTTGAAGAGATTATTATTTTGCTCAGTTATTTTAGTGTTTTCTTTGATAATATGCCGACGCTGAAAGATTAAGAGTTTTCCACGCCTATGCTGGAAGAAAATATAACCAACTCCAATAAGTAAGCTTAGTAGTAGACACAAGACAATTATCCCACTATATTCGTTTGGTATGCGGGATAATTCTTGAGTTAAAATCTCAACGGCATGAGCATAATTTTCTTGTTGACGAGTATAAGCAAATTGTGTATCTGCTCGAGTGATATTTATGCGTCTTATACTATCTTGACTAATGGAAGAATCATGATTAGCTAAGATATACAACATATTTACGCTATCATTGAGTGCACAAGGAGACTGCAACGACAATAAAGCGTAGTGTAGCGCAGAATCTACTTGATTTACCTCCCCATAAGCCTGCGCTTTCATAGTATGACAAGAGTAATGACGATATCCTTTTTCTTGTAATAAATTCACATAGTAGATAGTCGAATCATAAAGTCTCATTTCACAACAAGAAAATGCCCTTGTTTCATAGGTTTTAACGATAACTGCACTATCCGAGCATGAAGACTCAATGAAATTTAAAAGTTGCTGAGCAGTTTCATAATGAGCACTCCAGACCGCCTCAAGTGCTAAATTATTTATCGCGTAGTAGTACATTGTCGAATCACCCGATTGCTTGAACATTTGTGCAGATTGTTCATAGATGGTGTATGCCAATTCATGATTCCCCTCAAAACGACACATATTCCCCATATTGGCATATACCCGCCCTAAAATCTCATAGTCGTGCGAATGGGAGTGGGTGGCATCGATGAAGCACTGCATGGCAGCCGGTTGGTTGCCTACGGAACGGAGGTATCTGCCGTAGTAATAGTTGGCGCGGGCATAGTCGTCACGGTAGAGGTAACGCCATGGGCAGAGCGATGATACCGCGTCCGCCAATGCAGCACTATCCGATAGGGAGACACCCTCGGCACGCAGACTATCTGCCATGGCGATAGTCGCTTGTGCCTCGCGGACTGAAGTAGGTGTGCAGGAGGTCAGCACAAACAAGACGATACCAATACAATATAATACTATACGAGCCATATGTGTGATTTATATGATTAATTCTTGTGCTCTATCTCTCTCTAAATAGTCGTTGCAAAGATACGACAAATTTTGTATCTAATAAAAACTGCCTACTTCGTTTGAAGTAAGCAGTTATCCTCATATGTACTTTGAATAACTCCTTAGTACATCGTACATCGTCCCTTCGTACATCCCCTTAGTTTCTTTACTTTATCTCCTGCCCCAGCAGGTTAAAGGTGCGGTCTCCTTTTTGTATAACGATTTGACCATCGCGTACCGTCTTGTATGAACGATTTGTATCCGTCTCTTTTTTCTTAGATACCTGTTCCACACCGGCAGGAGATTTGAAGAATCGCTTCCAATGGGGGTCAGCGGCATATTCGCTGCGACTCTCGTCGTCTTCCGTTAACACTTCCATCGTGTCGTCCACATAGCGGAAGGTGTTCTGCCGGATAGCGAGGAAGGTCTTGGGTACAACCGTCGTCTTGAGGTTGCGGCAGCCCGAGAAGACATAGTCGCCTATCTGTTTGGCACCCTTGAGGTCTACATAACTCAGGTTCGTGCAGTCCTCATAAGCATAATTGCCGATGGTCACTCCCGTTCCTTGGTTATATAACTTGACGCTGTCCAGCACTAAGCACTGGCTGAATGCGTAACCGTCTATGGTCGTCAGTCCTGTGAGTTTATCAAGGTTCACTCGGGCTAACTTGTCACAACCTGCAAATGCACTCGGACCTATGGTTGTCACGCCTAAAGGCAGATCCATCTTTATTAGGCTGTCGCAGTTCGCAAACGCTTTATAACTGATTCCTTTGATACTGCTTGGCAAGGTGAGGTCCGCCAGGCGGTGGCAGTTCATAAAGCAGTATTGAGGTACTTTATCGATGGCAGCGTTAATAACTACCTTGGTCAGCGTGTCGCAGTCAGCAAAGGCGGCATCACCAATCTTCTCAACACCTGCAGGTATAGTGACGGAGTAAAGCTTCATATTATGGCGGAAAGCCTGGTCACCAATGGTCTTGGGTACACCTAAGAAATTGATTGACTCTATACCATTGATACTATCTTTTACTACAGTGGTACGTTGTCTATAGTCCGCTACTCCAGCTGCGCCTGCCATACCGTAGAACATAAAGGCGGGTATATGCTCCACTTGGGCGCCTATGTTAAGCTCCTTCATGGCGTACTCTTGATGATAGTAATCAGGATAGTCTGTTCGACCTTCCGGATATTCATACCATCCCCAATACATGTTGGCAAATGAGAAAGGTGCATACTCCTGCATACTCAGGTCGGCACAATGAACAGCATTATAGTTAATCTGAGCCAATTTTCTGCACTCCTTGAAGGCGGCATTGCGGATATACTTGATAGAGTCAGCTATAGTAATGGACGTGAGCTCATGGCATATACTGAATGCCTGCTCGCCGATACCAACCACGGTAAAGGTGGTGTCACCATGTTTCACCGTATTGGGGATGACGATAGTGTCCTTGTAGTTATCCGTGAAAGCACGATACCAGCTGCCCTTGTATGTGACCTCAACAGCTGCCTTGCCGTATTTGGCATCCGATACCCGGTTATAGTAAATGGTGTCGCCGTCGGCATTGACTTCTGCGAAATGGTGAGCATTCATGCCCATCGCGACCATCACTCCCAGTAAACTGAATAGTATTCGTTTCATAATCTATAATTGAGCTATTGATGTTCTTTTTAATGTTTTACAACAAACGATTTATCTCTATCCTCCGTGTCGCTGAGGCGTATACCTTTAGCCGGAGCAAATCCCTGTACCAACTCCATGGTAAACGTGCCATTGAAGCTTTTAACCAGACTTACAACATCGCTCTGAGCCGTCCCACTGTATTTGTAGACGTTCATACTTTTGATATTGGTGGAGTCAGGCGACAAGGTGAGTCTACTGTCCTGAATAGAGTAGGTGCAGTTCACGTTGTCCTTGTAGGAAGTGGTCTTACCACTCTTGTTGGTACTTGTCCAGTTGATATTCATCGTCAATGCAGTAGCCGACTTGCGTGTCCAACCGATAGACTGTATCTCCACCTTGCTGCTCTTGAGACGGTTGAGCACACCGGCTTCGATATTATGTATCCATGTCTGCGTCTCGGCGGACAGCTGGTCTGCAGTTGCCAGCCATTCCTTGTTGTGATTGAGGTCAGAACGGAATGCCTCCACGGCATCAATGGTGATGTATATATCCGACAGAGCCGTAGATACCAAACGGTCTTTCTTGTCATTCAGGCGGAAAGGTGCGTTGCTGATTAACTCTTCCAACAAGTGGTCGTCATGGAAACGGATACCATCGGGCGTCACCAGAAAACCATAGTAAGAGCCGCTTCCCAAGGTGTCGGCGCCATACTCAAAAGCACGGAACTCATGCTTGCGGGCATTGAAGAGCGTGAAGTGTTTGCCCTGTGCATACATATCCAAGGGAGTCGTATTGCTCAAAGCTCCGAATAGGGTGGAGTCCATTTTCTCTATGTCCTTGAAATAACTGGGCCAATCCTGCCCATCCTTCAATGCGTACATATAGTTATAGGTACCGTTCTTCTTTCCTTTCAACTCTTGACATTTGTCTTTTTCATTATAAGTCAGCACGAGGAACTCATAGTCTCCGCCTATACCCACACCATCACCGGTCAGATTGAGATCCGGGTCAGGATTGGAGTAGTAGTGGAAGATATAGTTGAACGTGTTGAATGTCAATACCGTACTGTTATCGTTCACTACGTCCCAATGGCTGGTGGCAGTGCGGTATGCACCCTCAAAAGGAGCTGCTACAGTGACTGAACCATCCTGGCGGAACTGCATAAGGAATGTATAACCCTGGTGTTGCGCACTGTCCGACGCGGTGTTATTGGTACGGGGAAAATACTGCATCACCCATCCGTTGGGGGCTGCAATCAGTCGCTCCTTAACCGTTGCGTTGTTGCTCGTCAAACGCTCAATTGCACTCTCGTCGAAGATGTCGTCTACACGCGGCGAACAACCTGCCATCAAGGCAGCAGCCAGTGCGAGAATACTCAAAACTATATAGTTGCTTCTTTTCATGTCTGTGTCTCCTTATTTGTTAGGCGCTTGAATAGTCAGTACTTGGTTGCGCAGCGAGTCAATATTCATATTATTTTGGCGACGTTGCACCTCGGCATGCAGCGAATCCAGATTGATTCCCCATTGCTCCTGTAACCATGTGCGGCATATCTCGATCTTCTGATTGATAATAGTCGGACCGTCCACACCATCTGTGTCGCGCTCCATCTGCTCCACACGCCCTAAGTCATCCTGTTTCCATCCCTTGCCGGCATCGCTCAGCATACTCTGCCATTCGTCGTCCGTCTTCACTACGAAGTTGGCAATCATCTCTACGAAATCCTCCCTGTCCTGACTGGAACCGTAGTTGCCGGTGAATCCAAGACTACGAGCCTCCTGCTCGCTACGCTCCTCCCATCCGTTGGGACGATAGTAACCGGCGGAGATAGTACGATATTCCGTGGGGTAGGGTTTGGTCTGGTGAAGGATGTGCGAGAACGTGGTGCATCGTCTTGAAATAGTACTCGTTGAGCATCGACACGTTGGACGGGTCGATGTTATTAATCGCGTGGAGAGTCACCTTCAATCCTCCTTCTGCCACACCCAACTTGATGGTTCCCGTTGTCGGGTTATGACCGGCAGAACCGATGATGTTCAATATCTTCGGACCATATTGGCGAAGGAATTCCTTGCTGCCCGTCTGCGCCTCGTATACATCCCACCATAGATACTTGGCCAATACCGCAATGGTAATAGCCTTGTCGTAGTCACAAGGAACGAGGTTATAGTTCAAGTCCGTACTCACATCCTGCATCTTGTAGCGGAACTCTACATTGTAAGGCTCAAGGTACGTACGCTTGACAAACGAATCCAACTGATAGGTATAGGAGTTGGGATCCAAGGCCTCATCTACATAGGGGAAAACAGACAAATCGTCCAGTTTCTCCTTGCACGAACTCAATGCTACGGCAATGAGTAGCGTCAGTATATAGCAAATCTTTTTCATCTTTCTCATTCTCCTTTCTCTCATTCGGTTACATCAATATCTTCTTCCGTCTCCTTGGGGAGCTCGCAGCTACCCTTGAATACCGTGGCGGCACCGCTTGTGGCTATAGCTGTCGTGGGGACGGGGTTGGGCTGCATGCCGGCAGACTGCACCGTAGCGGGTATCTGTACGGCACGTCTGAGGTCATCCCACGGCAAAATCATCTCGGTGAAACCTTGTTTATGACGTACTTCGATGCCATAGCGTTTGATATCCTGCCAACGCATACCCTCGTGGATAGTCTCCAAACGGCGGAAATGCAGTACACAGTTGAGCCACCGACGTTGCTTGTCCGTCTTGATGACCCATGACGGGTCAATCTTATCGCAGTTGAGCGTGTTCACTCGTCCGAGAGCTGTACCGTTACGGCTGACATCTGCATTATAGAAGCTCTCAAGGAGGTTGGCGGTGAGATCTGGCAATACCTCAGTAGTGAGACCTACCTTACGGCTGTCATCCCATACCTTGAGGTCAGCCAAGGCGTTAGCATAGTCCTCCTTCCAGATATAGGCCTCTGCTCGGCAGAGCAGTGTCTCCTCACCGGTGAATACGGCATTCACATTGTGCACATATCCGATACCGGCTACCTTGTCCGTATACTCGAAGTACTCTCCTGTATGCAGCCAGAATAGTCCATACTCTTGGTCACCGCGTAGATACAACCCTTGTATCTTCTGGAAACATGGATGGTAGCTGTAACTCTGCCAGGTGGGTCCCTGACCGTCGATGGTGGCCTCTGCCGCCTGACGGTTGCAGGCGTAACGGGAACACAGAGTACGCATGAAGCTTGAGTTAGTCGTCATAAGCAGGAAATTACTCGGACTGGCGGGCTTGCTGTATGCGTTGAGCAGACTCTCGCTCGTGTTATACGCCTTCGACCAGTATTCCGTACGCATATAACTCATCGGATTGCTACCCAATGCCATGGTTGCATAGCGGATGACCTTATCGTAGTCGCGCTTGTAGAGGTAGAATCGTGCTGCGAAAGCATACGCTGCCTGCTTATTGAAGTGATACTTAGGCTGGTCATACTGATCGCTGACGGTCTTCAGTCCCATGAGCAAATCTTCCTCAATGCGATCATACAACTGCTTGAGTGTTCCGCGCTCACCGCTCGTATAGACGGTTTTCTCAGGCGTGGTGACATAAGGTACTCCTAAATACTCTTGATTCTTGCTGTCGTCGCTATACGGCATGCAGAAGATATTTGCCAACACAAAGTGATGGTATGCACGGATGAGATAAGCCTCGGCTTTTGCTCCTGAGAAATCTTCTTTACTTCCGTTGCTTTCCAATTCCTCAATGGTCTCCAAAGCATGGTTGGCTACGCCAATGGCTTGGTAGGCATATGTCCATATACTGATAGGCATATCGCCGTCACCGCTTGACTCTGAGAGAGCACGGTCGCGTTGCCATGCAAAAATCTCGTTTTCTACCACACCCTTTACCACATCGCGTTTGTAACGGGTCCAACTGCCGTCTTCCGAGTTGTTATCAACGATGTTATCCGAACTGAACTCACCGATAAAAGCAATATCCGCACTTGAATATCCGGTGGTCAGCAGTTTCTTGACTTGTGCCAGACTGTTGATGGAAGCACGCTGCTCGGGATCTTTATCCAGAAATCCGCAACTGCTCATCATCATACCACAAAGGGTAAGTACTATAAGGATAGTTTTTTTCATTTCTCTGTTTCCTTTCTTCAACATAATCCGACAAATTATTGGAATCCTAAACGTACCGTAAAGGTGAACTGCTTACTCAGCGGTGATGCCACACCACCACTGTTTACAAACTCAGGATCCTGACCGTTCAGTTTCTTATCCGAATAGATAAGGAACGGGTTCGTCACCTGCATCTTGAAGCTCACCTTGTTCAGCGGCACATTAGCCAACACCTTCTGCGGCAACTCGTACATGAGCGATATCTCTTTCATACGGATGAAGTCTCCCTTGGCGATACGCTCGGTGGAATAGTTGTATGCGTTGTAGGCGGTAGCCAAGACGGAGGAACCGTATTTCTGCGCTTGACGCACGGAGGCAATGGTAGGAATGGTGGTATTGCGCTCATCGCCTGCCATCATCCAACGGTTGCGGAAATCGCGCGGAAGGGCAGTCATGTCATCATACGACGAACGGAAGACAGGATCCAAACGTACCACATTACCGAAGTTGTAGGTCATGAAGATATTCAACGTAATACCGTTCCACTTGAAGATGTTACCAAAACCACCGGTGAAGGGCGCATCCATCGTACCCTCGTACTTGAGGAACCCTGTGTTCTCCAGCTCTTGGAAATTGATGTCACCTACAGTCACTTCACCTTTCTCATTGATGAACTGGGGAAGACCCTCATCGTTCAGTCCTACGAACGGGATAGAGAATAGTGAATGGACAGGGTAGCCCTCCATACGACCGTATGCTCCGTCCAGACCGGATACCAATGCGTATACGTTGCTTCGTGAATCCAACTTGGTGATTGTCTCCTTAACGTATGCAAAAGTGAAGTCCGTAGTCCAAGTGAAGCGTTTATACTTGATATTCGTTGACGAGAGGGTTAATTCCACACCGTGAGAAGTCATGTTGGCGCAGTTTGCCCACTTGGTACTCTGACCACCCAAACCTGTTGTGTAGGTAGGACCTATCAGGTCGAAGTTATCGCGATAGAAAGCATCTATATCCATGTTGATACGGTTATCGAGGAAACCCATGCTTACACCACCGTTGAACTCGTATTTTTTCTCATACGTGAGCTCGCTATTACCTAGTGAACTGAGGCTGATAGCCACCTCCTGAGCCGAAGCCAACGGACGCCATACCGTCTCCGATATATAACGCGGGTCAGCATAAACAAACCCGGCAGGACCACGGTCTGCTGTTAGCGAGTAGCTCGCCTTCAAGGCTAAGGTGGACAAGATATGGCGGGCAGGCTGATAGAACTTCTCCTCGCTGATGTTCCACTTGGCACCTACGTTCCATGTCGGCAACCAACGTGCCTGACGGGTCTTACCCAAACCGTTTGAACCATCATAACGTCCTGTCAAGTTGATGGTATAACGTCCGTCATACGAGTATGTACCGCTGGCAAAAAATGCCATACTGCGGGCGTAAGTCCAGTTGTTGGCATAATAGGTGGCGCCTTCCTCTACCTGTTGCTTGAACATATTGTAGTCTACAAACGGAGTGCCACCGTCGTCGTAGCAGAACCCATAACCATCAAAGGCGATGTTGTTACGATCGGTACTATTCAACTCCATACCGCCGAATAGGTTGAGCGCATGCTTCTCCTTGAAAACATTGTTATAGCTGACCGAAGCACGGAAATCAAACTGCGAGATAGTATGCTTGTTGTACATGAAGATACCACCTTTCGGCATCACTGTTTGAGGCAGTGCATTCTCATCATCGGGGTTTGTGTAAAGGAACGGGTTGCTGTTACGGATAGTCTCGTCCTCGGGATCAATACCGGCACGGTAAGCACGCGCTTGATTCGAGTTATCTTTCACATTATGCTCCTGCACCGAACTATTATAACGATATGCTACCAAGGCATTGATGCTCAGTCCTTTAACGGGTTTGTACTCCAATTCTCCTTGGAACTTCACATCCGTCTGGTTGATCTCAATATAGTTATTCTCCATCTCGTCAAAGATATTGAACGAGCAGTAGTTACGGGTGTAACTCTCATCCGGACTCATGGCACGTGATGCATTAAGGGCATAACTATAGGGGTTGATATCGAAATCACGCTTTACCTGACCGGTCACCACATCCGTCTCACGACTCAGGGTTCCCGGAGCTTTCTGCTTACGGTACGAGTCTGCCGTCAAAAGGGTAAGCTTCAGGTTCTTGAGCAGGTTGAACGAAGCATTGGCGTTCACCGTATAACGTTGCACGTTCTCCGCCTTGGACCATCCCGGGTCGTACATCGCGGAGAGCGAGGTATAGAAACTGGCCTTCTCCGTACCACCACTGATACTGATAGAGTGGTTCTGCATCAGTGTGTTGCGATAGAGTAGGTCAAACCAATCCGTGTTCCTGTATTCGGCATTCCTAAGGTACTCATACTTAGCCGATTCGGTGTTCGGAATACCATAGGTACCATCTCCATTATAGGTATTGATACTTTGGTACATCTTACCGTAGATACCGGATTCGCTCGCCTTGGTCAGGGCTGCAAACTCAAGCCAACCTTTCTGCTCCATCTCGCGGTAGATACCCATCTGCTCTTGCGAGTTGGAGATGTTAAACTCTCTATACGAGGGCTTGAGACGCATGGTGAGCTCACCCGTATAGTTGATTTGGGTATGACCGGCTTTACCTTTCTTGGTCGTTACCACAATCACACCTGCCATGGCACGAGCACCGTAGATACTGGTGGCAGAACCGTCCTTCAGTATCTGGAAACTCTCGATGTCATCAGCATTCAGTCCGGCAATGGCAGACGAAATCAATGTCGTAGCATCACCTGAACTTAATGCCTGAGCATCCACCTCGACTACATCCTCCATAATCACACCGTCTACCACCCACAGCGGCTTTGAAGCGCCATAGATACTGGTGGCACCACGCATACGAATCTTAGGTGCTGTACCAAAGGTACCGCTCACGTTCTGTACCTGCACACCGGCGGCACGACCTTCCAGCGAACGGCTGATATCTGCCACACCGTCAAGCTTGGCCTTTTCGGCGTCTACCTTAGTGGTAGAACCCGTATTCATACGCTTGTCTACTACCTGATATCCGGTCACGACAACCTCTTCAATCTGTTGGGCGTCACTCTCCAATTGTACCTTCACATTAGGCTTCACATTGACCGTTACAGTCTTGAATCCCATGTACGAGATGACCAGATGTTTGGCTTTTGCGGGCACATTTAACTCAAATTTACCATCAAAGTCCGTTACCGTACCCACAGTGGTACCCTCGGCGAGAACGTTCGCGCCGATAGCAGGTTCACCGCTGTCTTCCAGCACTGTACCGGTGACCCTCGTCTGGGCTGTCACAGCCGCAATAGAGAGCATAATACAGGCTAAAAATGTACAAATCTTTTTCATATCATTATTATTATACGTATTCGTTTTGGTGCGCATTTGCGCAAAATGGGTCGCAAAATTACAACAAATAATTGATATAACCAAACGAATTGCCACAAAAAGTGTATTTTTTCTTCCTTTTTGTGCGTTTTTTGGGTTTTTAATGGGATTTTTTGGTAGAAAATATGCCGAATTGGCTTTTGAAATGCTATTCTTCCGAACTTTATTCCCTCATGTTCGGATTTAGATTTATCCCCTTATATATATAATAAGGTGTTCCTATTTACCTCCGAGTATACTTCGTTAGCGATATCTTGTATCTGCCGGGCATTGGTACATGCAATCTTGGGGAATACTTCTTCCCATGTGGGAGCGATGCCGTAATAGAGCATCTGTTTACCCATACTCAAGAACTCGTTCTCCCTGTTCTCTGCCGATATTGCCATCTGACCATGCAATTGTCTGAGAGCTCTTTCTACCTGTAGTGAACTCATACGCTCATCCTTCAGTCTCTTGAGCTCTTGCTGTACCAATTCGATACATTGGTCCATGTTCTGCGTTTCAGTGGCAAGGTAGATGTTCCAGTATCCGGTATCGCTTAGCGGAGTGTATTGGCTCTCAATCGTGTATACCAGACCGCGTTTCTCCCTTAAACTCATATTGAGCCGACTATTCAAACTGCCGCCTCCGAGGATATTATTGGTGAGGTATAGACCTAATTGTTTTTCGTGACCTAAGGGGTATGCACCTCCACCTATCATGATATGAGCCTGATGGGTATGTCGCCTGTATTCAGCTGTCTTGCTGCCGATTGTATGTGGTAGCTTGCGCACTGATGGCATGGTTGTCGCTGTGCCTGTCTCACTGTCCGCAAAAATCTGCTCTGCTATCCGGCATACACGATGGAATGGAATCTTACCTTGTGAGAAGAAAACCATCCTTTCCGGACGGAAGTGATTTTTTACCCAGTCCGTGGCGTACTGTGGCTTTGAGCCTATCTTCCTCAGACTCTTTTTGGTACCCAATACCGGCAGTGCTAACTCGTTGCCTTCAAAGAGCAATCCCTCAAAATCATCGTATATCAGTTCGGACGGTGAGTCATTATAACTCTCTATCTCATCATATATCACCCCTATTTCTACATCCGTCTCTTTCTTGGGGAAGGTGGGATGGAGCACCATCCCTGCCAATAGGCGGGCTGTCGTAGCGTAATGACCTACCGGTACGGCAGCATAGAATGCCGTTTCTTCTTTGGTCGTATAGGCGTTAATCTCACCGCCTATGCCTTCTATTCGGTGGATAATCTCTCGTGCAGACAGTTTCGTACCACCGTGTGTGGGATCGCTCGGGTGAATCACACACCCCTTGAAGACGCAATGCTCTACATAGTGCGCCAAACCGTTGAGCGATACCTCTTCATCGCGCGTCCCTGCACCAATCATGATGCCTACGTATGCCACGGGCGACTCAATCATCCTATGGACGATTTTTAGTCCATTTGGCAAAATATTATAAAAAGTTTCACTCATTGTTTGCTCATTTCAAAAATTTGTCGTACCTTTGCACTCGGTTTCGTAAAAAAACAGTACTTAACCATCCGACAAAGGTAAAGTGGTTTGATCACTGCTTTTGGAGGATAAAAGGAGCAACCGCGGCGACCTTGTGTCGCAAGCGAGTTGCAACGTAGCGGCATTGGCGGAATTGGTAGACGCGCTAGACTTAGGATCTAGTTCTTCATCGAGTGAAGGTTCGAGTCCTTTATGCCGCACCCCATGAAAAAGTTTATTTCGATATCTGTTTTCATGTCCCTGTTTCTTTTTGGGGCATGCACCTCTTCTTATGAGGCTGACTATAAACCCTCTTTCGCTTTTTCTTACGTAGAGCATCGTCATTTCGACGATACGAAGACGATGGATACCGTCTCTTTTTACTTGGATGAGGCTTCCGGGCGTTATGTCTTCGATACCGTCGCCTGCTATGATACTCTCACATTTTATACTCTCTTGGTCGGCTATGCAAACATCCTAACCGGTTTTACGGTCAATGATACTACCAATGGGGTGTATATCAGTTTCGCAGATACCAATGTGTTGCATGCCGTAACGATGAAACCAACCGATTTCAAGGCACTCAATTTGGCTTTTAAGTATGGCTATACCTCTATACCTGTCGAATTGCAGTGCGTGCCGCGCAAGGCGGGTGATGCGGATTTTCGCTTTGAGGTACGTTCGGACTCGAAATATTCGCCTACATCTATTTTGATGCGTCTTCCCGCTCGTTGAGTTTTGCCTCGTTCCACAGCCTATCCATCTCCTCCAAACTCATCTCGTTCAGGTTCTTACCTTGCTCCTTGGCGTGCTCTTCCACGTAGTTAAAGCGATGGATGAATTTCCTATTGGTCATCTCTAAGGCATTGTCAGGGCGTATCTTGTAGAGCCGTGCTGCATTGATGAGTGCAAACAGCAAATCACCAAACTCCTGTGTCTGTTTGTCCGTGTCCATTCGATCCACCTCCTTCTCAAACTCGGCTATCTCCTCCTTTACTTTATCCCACACGTCCTCTCTCTTCTTCCAATCG
>CAMHEP010000030.1 GCA_946184195.1 uncultured Bacteroidales bacterium
CGATGATACAAGGAACACCGATGGTGATATCCTTCATACCATACTCACCCTCGAGGGCAGCGGAGCAAGGAATCATCTTCTTCTGATCCTTGATGATAGCCTCAGCCACGCTGGCAGCAGCAGCTCCCGGAGCCATCCAAGCACTTGTTCCGAGCAGACCGGTCAAGGTAGCACCACCGACCATAGTCGATTTCACTACGTTCTCCACTTCCTCACGACTGAGAAATTCGGTTACTGGGATACCCTTGTAGGTAGTGTAGCTGGTAAGCGGAATCATTGTTGTGTCGCCGTGCCCACCGATTACGAATCCGTCTACGTCGTTGGCATTGCAATGCAGTGCCTGCGAGAGGAAATATTTCAGTCGAGCGCTGTCCAACGCACCACCCATACCAATCACACGGTTACGCGGCAGACCCAGTGCATGCAAGGTCAGATATGCCATCGTGTCCATCGGGTTCGATACCACTACCAATATAGCGTTGGGCGAGTACTTCAGTACCTGCGTAGCTACGCTCTTCACGATACCTGCGTTCACGCCGATAAGCTCCTCGCGTGTCATACCCGGCTTACGGGGAAGACCACTCGTGATAATCACTACGTCTGAGTTAGCAGTCTTGCTATAGTCATTCGTCACACCGGTCACTACGGTGTCAAAGCCCATCAACTGAGCCGTTTGCATGATATCCATTGCCTTGCCTTCAGCAAAACCTTCCTTGATATCAATCAAACATACTTCGCTGGCTACTTCGTTAACTGCCAGCACATTAGCACAGGTCGCACCTACGTTGCCTGCTCCTACTACGGTTACTTTAGACATAACTTTATACTATTTTTTTATTGTTATTGTTCGCTTCATTCAGAATATGGCATACTATGTATGACCATATAACAGGCTGCAAAGATACGGTTTTTTCGGCATTTATGCAAATTTTTTTACATTATACAACAAAAAGTACTCTTTTTTACGCACTTTGTCTCTTCTTCGCACCACTACTTGGGTTGCGCCTTTTCGTATCTGTCGATAGCAGCTATCATGGCATCATGACCGTAGGCAATAATCTCTTCCGCCCGATTGAAGTCGTAGGTTCCCCACTTGTCTTTGGCTATATCTACTGAGAAATCTACCGGATAGAGTTTTCGCATGAGTTCGCAGTTCTGCACAATCTGTATGTCAATCATCCTGTCGATGATACCGGCATAATCGAGGTCTGTCGTGGAGCGTGGATGCTCCATCGGAGCCGACACGTTCACGGCTACCAGCAGGTCGTCCTCTTGCCGTACTACACGGTTGAGAGGCAACGGATTAGTCAATCCGCCGTCCATCAGCAGCATACCTGCATACTCGATAGGTTGCAGCACCACGGGAATAGAGAACGATGCACGTATCAGACGATTGAGGTTACCGCTACGGAACACTTCTTCCTTACCTGTCTTGAAATCCGTGGCAACCAATGCCAAGGGGATAGGAAGGGTCTCTATATTCACATCCGGTATCATCGTACCGAAACGATCCATCAGCCGGTTACCCTTCACCAAGTGATTGATACTGAGCGAGAAATCCGTCAACTTAAACATCTTCCATAGGTTCATGTCGAGGAAGAAATCCTTCAGCATCTGCAGCCTGCCTGCCGCATACATACCGCCTACTATCGAACCTATCGAACATCCTGCCACCGAGCTGATGGTATAACCGCGTTCCTCCAACGCCTCGATAGCACCTATATGAACCAGTCCCCTACTACCGCCCGAGGACAATACCAACGCCACTTTCTTACTCATGCTTCACCCCCTTTCTGTCGGGCCGCTTGACGCTCCTTACCGGTTTTAGGCAGCACGAAGTCACTCGGATACTTGGCGTTAACATCGGCATATTCCTTTGCCAGCCTGCTAATCACGGCGTCCTCATCACTCAGGTCGTAGATGACACTCTTCATACCCGCCGTCTTATACTTATAATCCACATACGCGACAATAACCGGCACCTCGGCACGGCGTGCCATGTAGAGAAATCCGGTACTCCAATGGTCGGTCGGTGCGAAACCGCCCTCCGGACAAATGACGACAAAGAGTTCATCGGCACGCTCCAACATATCGGCTACCATGAAGACCGAGTTCTTTCCCTTCAGTCCGCGGATAGGTACCATCCCGAAAAGCCGAAAGACCCAACTCAGTGGCCACACGAAGAGTTCTTTTTTGCTCAGTAACTTATGTTTGACACCATAAGAGAGTAGTACCAACTTACCGATGACAGCATCCCAATACGATGTGTGGGGTGCCATCACGATGACAGCTTTCTTGAGGTCCGGCTTCTCGCCTATCACCCTCCAGCCGAAAAGGCGTAGTGTTTTTTCTGCTAAATTCATGTTGCAACACCAATCGTTTTGACACAAATTTTGCAGCAAAATGTATGCCAACGAGTTTCCCCGAATCGGACGTGTATGTCGCCGGTCACCCTCATGCACAATTCCTGCTATGGTTAAGGATATAGGAAAAATAAAGGGGAATTAGAGGAGCTTATGGACAAAAAAAGGCGTGATGATCTTTTTTCATCACGCCAAATGCAGTGCTCGTTAGAATAAACTATACTATTGATAGACTATTCTGTTGAACGAATTATTCTTTAGAAATCATACGTGCCATTGAAGTTCACTTTTTTGACCATGTAGAAGAACTCATCCATTTTTACCACGCCGTTCTCGTAAGTGACAGGTCCCCGGCTTTGCCAATTTTCCTCATTCTCCGGGGTGACATACAAAATATCATTTTCTATCTTATATTCATACCTATCAATATAAGTGGCGAAATAGAAATAGAAGGTGAATGATTTTCTATTAACGTAGTAGGTTTTGGAGGCATAGTAGCCATTCTTGGGTCTATTGAGTGAGAAGGCAGATAGAGTCGTTTCGAAGGTAGACCGGTCAATGACATGCACCCCATCCGTTTCCGTGTCAAAGGGGCTTTCTTCTTCAAGTCGAGTCGGACCATAGGCATCACCGGCAGCGCTATACGTATCCATTTGCATATCCACCCATTCTACACAGGCATCGCGCACATACCATCCAACAGGGAGGTAGGCGCGTGCGCCGACCGATGAACCGGTATCAGGGTCTTCACCGTAGCTACTACCGGAGCCATTGCCCGATTTACATGATGAGAAAATGAGCACACTGAGCATCAAGAGGGATGCTAAATAAAAGAATCGTTTCATAGAAAAAAAATTTAGAGATTAATTCTATCGGTTCATATTAATAGGCAAAACCTAATTTGAAATATACACCGTGTAGCGGGTCGGTATCCTTAGCTTTCTTCATTTCATATCCGACTCCCAATTGTATGAAGCTGAGTTTGAGTCCCAGTCCGCCGCGAAATAAAAAGCCGCCTGCCGTTTCCCCCTCGATGGTTTGCACTTTGGCTCCCTTGGTCTTAGGTGTGAGTGTGGTGGTCGGTTTGAAGGCTACATATCCACCTAAGTCCAAGTCAAGGCAAGCGTCAAACTTTTTACTCTTATTACCGAGAAAATAAACCTTAGCGTCGAGGAAGATAGGCATATACGTATACCGAACTTCCGTTTTATAGTTTTTATCTTCGTTGTTATAGAAGAACCAATCGATTCCTGCGGCAGGACCGAGGTAAAGGTGCTGATTGGCGAACTTGACCCCCATAGAGAGGTCGAGACCGGCTGCACCGCCGATTTTATCTTGTCCCTTAGCTTTTGTTATGGCTCCGTTGGCTTCAAGAAACATGGCAAACCTTGCTTTGGATTTTTGCAGTTGCTCTGCCTCTTGTGTCTTTTCCCCGGCTTCTTCAGTCTGTTTTTGTAGCGCTTTTTCCTTTGCTTCAGCGGGAATATTTTGCTCAACCAGTACGGAAACAACTCCTTGTTTTTTCGTTGTAGCTTTATCGTCGGCATATGCAGTCAGGATCGTTCCCATGATGAGACAAGTCAATAAAAATGTCTTTTTCATAAATTATATCATTTTAGTGTTTAGTGTTTTTCTACTCATTTAACGGCTTTTCGAACGCCTCCGTTGTGCACCACTTAATAGATAGATTTAGGCTTATCGCTGTGTCCGGTGCATCACACGCGATGAATTATGAGCCATTAGGTGTTCTGTTTCATAGGCAATATCAGTTTACAGTTATATATAAAAAAAGCGGACCTGCAATATTGCTGTTCCGCTAATTGAGGCTCTGGTACTGCCCTATGGTCTGAACAAGCAACACCGAAGCCCGCAATGATATGTCCAAGAGGTATACTTCGAAGTATACCCTAAAAAATACATATCCCTGGAGCATCCATGCTACATTGTCTTGGACCATAAACGAAATTTACCAGATTCCAATTAGCCAAGAACAAGCGCTAAGACGCCTTATTTATAGAATTCACACTCTTAATTTCGATTGCAAAGATACTACTTTTTTTTCATATTAGCAAAAAATTAACAATTATTCGCATTTTATTTTGTCCGTACACGTAGTTCGACGCGTCGATTTTGCGCTCTACCGTCGGTGGTAGAGTTGTCGGCGACAGGTTCGGTCTCGCCATATCCTCGGGCAGTCAGTCGCTCGTCAGGATAGCCGTGCTCGATGAGCCAATCACGAACAGCCGCAGCTCGTAATTCACTCAGCTCCAAGTTACGTTCCGCCGAACCGATGGCATCGGTATGTCCCGCCACCTCAAGGAGGGGCAAGCTATCCCGTGCGAGGAGAATGGTCACTATATACTGCAACTCCGGTTCCGAGGTAGACAGCAGATGCGCCGAACCGAAGGGGAAGAACACATTCCTCAGCCGCAACGGCTTATCTACCGTAGGGACAAGAGAATCGGTGTCAGCGGCTTCACGATGGTTTGGTTCGTCCGCCGCAGCCGTTGTCATAGGCTCGGCACGCAGGTACTCAGGCAACGGCAGACGACATAGGTCCAGTCCATTATTCATCGTCGGACGCGACAGGTACGCCGTACTTCCGTCCGTCGACACCTTGTACCAGCAGTCATTACCGGGCGTGTTAATCTGCTTACCTAAGTTGACAGGGACGCTCCACTCCGTCCACGAGTCGGGATGGAGACGTGTGGACATATATATATCCAGTCCCCCTAGGGAGCCGTGTCCCTCCGACGCGAAATAGAGGGTTTTCATATCCGGATGCAGATAGGGAGAACGGTCTATATAGGGGGTGTTGATGGTCGTTCCTAACGAGAAGGGAGTGCCCCATGTGCCGTCCTCCTGCATGAGAGAGACAAAGATATTCGGTGACATCACGGGGTCATCCGCCGTAGCAGCAGCGGCTACAAAGAGGAGTGCCTGTCCGTCTGCCGACAACATCGCATCAGCTTGCCACGACGATAGTCTCATTACCTCCGGCATAGGCATAGGTCCTGTCCAACCGCTGGCGCTCCGGGTGGAATAACCCAACTGACCGCGGCGGAACATAAAGAGCACTTGCCCGTCCAGCGACAAGGACAACGGAGCATCATTCTCCGACGAACAGAGTTCCTTGAGCACACGCGCCTCCGTCCATTCGCCGTCCACCCTGTGTGAGACGTATATATCTTCGCCGCGGAGGTTATCGCGACGATGGTTACCGCAGAAATAGAGTGTCTTGCCGTCGGCTGACAACACCGGTCCGTACTCATCCCCCGGCGTGTTGATAGTCTTCGGGAAAGGATAGAGGACAACGGTGGTGTCTATGTCCCGACTCAGCGTCGCCATCAGGGCTATATAGTCGGGATAGTCTTTCAGCCTCTTCTCGTAGGTCTGAGCTATACGGGTCGCTTCCTCCCATTGCTGTGCCACCAAGGACTCGGCTATATCGCGCGTCAGGGCCATATACCACTCCCGCGGTGTGGGTTTGGCGGCTCCTAAAGGTAGAGTCGACACAATAAGCAATATGGTGAGCAGGCGTCGCATCGTTCCTCTCTCTTAGTGCATTCGGAGTGCCGTCAGGGCTTGTATCTTGCGGTTAAGACTCTTCTCACCGAGCAGTTGCTCCAGTGTCAGGTGCATGCGGTAGCACCAGAAGTTATGCGGGTCGGACGGCACGTTGATACGCTCGGCATGAGCGTCCTTGAGTCGTACCTTAGCGTCGATAGCCAACCAATCCTGCAACGGCAGTATCACCCACATGGCAGGCGACTCCATGTGCTGACGCACAATCACCTCCGCCAGCTTGGCAGACAATGTCTTGGGGGCTTCACCCTCCATGCCCAACTGACCGTTATAGTATCGTTGTGTCTTGTCCCTGTCTTCTTCCCACCATGCACGCAGCGGGTTGGTATCGTGCGTGCCGGTTGTGCATACGCTCAGATAGGGAGCATAGGCAGGATGAGCAAACTCGATAGTGGGATCCTTGGGCATACGCTGTATCTCAAGCGACAGTATCTGCAACTCCTTCATCACCTCGGGTACACAGGCGGGTACCATACCCAGGTCCTCGCCGCAACAGAGCATATCGTTCGAGGCAAGCATTTGCGGCAACTTAGCCATGGCGGAACGACGCCAGAACTCGTTATGACGATGGAAATAGTAGTCATCATATAGTGCCATGAGCGCACCTTTCTGCTCGTCGTCCAACGCGCGGAACGAATAGGTCTTGTATACCGCTATACGCGGGTGCAACAGATTCTCTTCCTGCTGGTCACGTACAAAGAGCACCTGAGCGAGGAGTTGCATCAGCAACGGCTCCAGACGCTTACGTTGCACCGCAGGCAAGAACTCCGCCATGCCGCTGTCAAACCACTCCGCCACCTTCTGCTGCGTGTCGAACTCCGGACGGAACACGTAATGGTCGCTGTCCTGCGTGGTAAGGAAATGACGGCTCACGAACTCCGTATCGGGTCCTAATACCTCGCTCAGGTAGGCGGCACGCAGATACGGACGCGTCAGGCGTTGGATGTCCAACCGCAAACCGCGCCTGACCAACTCATCCTGCGTATACGGCAACGCCGGTACGAAATGACCGCATAATCCCCATACATCGCTACGACGCATCTGCCAGATACGGAAGAGTCCCAAGATATGGTCTATCCGGTAGGCATCGAAATAGTCCTGCATCTTTCTTAGACGACGCGTCCACCATGCAAAACCGTCTTGCGCCATCACCTCCCAGTTATAGGTCGGGAAACCCCAGTTCTGACCACGTTCGTCGAAGTCATCCGGCGGCGCGCCCGCCGAACCGTTCAGGTGGAAGAGCTCCGGCTGCGTGGCTGTCTCCACCGAATAAGGGTGTACGCCGATAGGTATATCTCCCTTGATAGCTACACCTAACGAGTGGGCATACTCCACGGACTCACTCAACTGCAACGCAGCGTGATACTGCAGATAATAGTAGTATTCAGCCGGCTCGCCGTCACGAGCTGCCATATAGGCGGCATAGGGTTCCAACCATTCGCTGTTGTGCGCAAAGAATTGCTTGTATTCACTCGTGAAACAGAGTGTCGGCCAGTCGCGACGGAAGAGCAGATGGAAGAAATGGCTCTTCGTCTCGTAGACTTGCTGATAGTCGGCATAACTAAGGCTGTTCAATCTCTTCTGCGCCGTCTTATATCGACGCATCTCTGCCCCCGTCAACTCGCCCATACGCGTGATGTTGATATAGATAGGGTGCAGCGCAAACACGCTCACCGGCGAATAGGGGTATGAGTCCGCATTACTATGCGTCAGGGTCGTGTCGTTCACCGGCAGGGTCTGTATGATGTATTGTCCGGTCTGCTGGGCCCACTCGGCAAGTCTCTTCAGGTCCTGATATTCGCCGATACCGCATCCGTCCTCGCTGCGTAGCGAGAACACCGGCACCGCCACACCCGATCCGCGGAATCTGCCGCGTACCGTGGCGGGATGATGAGGGAAGAGCACCTCCGTGAACAGCCGTGAACGGAACACACGACTATAGTCTTCGTCCTGCCAGTAGTCCTGCACCACCACTCCTTTCTTACGCTCCTCTGCCGAGAAAGCAAAGCGGTGCTTACTACCCTGCTCCACACGGCATATATTGCTACCCCAGAGCACCGCATAACGGTATTCAAAGACGCAGGGATTATCTATCTCCACCGTCGTCGTCCATAGCTCCTCGCCCTCACAATGGAGGATGAGAGGAGTGCGGATGGTCCAACCCTGAAACGACGTGTCGGGTTCGTACAAACATAGTGTCTCGCCATAGCGAGCACGATAAGGGATACGGAATGTTATTTGCATGATTGTGTCTGTTGTCTGATGAGAGGAATGCACACACCTGCCAGCGTGGGTACTATCGTATTGATGAGCCATACCATCGTCACGGTCAGCAGTACGGCAGGTATATTATCGGTATAGGCGGCAAAGGTCACCGCTGCCCAACCGCCCTTAATAGGCACATCGGCTACCGGCAACGACGGCATCATCGTGATGATGAGGTAATAGGTGGCTATGGCGAGCGTCATATCTGCCATACTCATCTTCACACCGCAGAATAGCAGCAAGGCGCCAAACTGCACCATCCATACCCCATAGCGCAACAGATGTAATAGCAGCACCCGCAACCATTTACGCCAGTCGCTCAGCCATTGGCGCCATCCGCCTACCGCCGCACGCCACTGCTGCCAACTGTAGCCCATCTGCAACAGACGTCCCGGGTACTCTCCCAGACGATAAGGCGTCACCAAGGCGGCTACATGACCCGTCAACACCTGAATCAACGAGTCTGTTAGACGCACATCCACCAGACCCCGCAACATCAACTGCCACTTGCGCGACTCAACCACTAACTGCATCGGCAGCAACAACAACGCCACTACCAACGCCATCCACTCAGTAGCAGCAGCCCTGCCGAGAGAAACTGCCAAGAGCGCATAGTCGTCAAAGATAATCAGCCTGTACACCAGGTAACCCAGAGCCACCAGACTGAGAATCCATAGGAAAATATGTGTCCAACGCTGTTGCATACGATTAAACACGTGCAAAGATACAAAAATTGTGCGAAAAAAGAAAATATATTTCTATATTTGCATGCTTTTTCGTACTTTTGTCCCTGCAATCTACGGCTATGAAACGCAAATGGATATGGATATGTGCACTCTGTCATACGCTTGGGATGACGGCAGGCACTGCGGATAGCACCTATCTCTTTGCCCTCTCCGACGAGGCTGTCATACGGGATATTTACGAGCAACTGACCGATAACGGCGAGAATATCGACTTCGAGGAACTGCAAGACCGACTCATGGGCTATATCGACCGACCGATTAATATCAACCATACCTCCTACGAGGAACTCTCTGCCCTCGGCTTCCTCAGTGCACGCCAGATAGATAACCTCCTCTACTACACCTTTGCCCATCCTATGACCGACACGCGGGAGCTGCTGCTTGTCAAGGGGTTGCAGGACTACGAGGTGCGCAACCTCCTACCCTTTGTCTATGCCGGCACGCCCGAGCGTAAACCCATGCCACCCGCCGTCGATATTGTCCGCCAAGCCAAGCACGATATCATCGTCCGTACCGATGCCACCAACCTCGAGGATTATATCCGCTCACACGACGGAGACCCTATCGCTGCACAGGCTAAGTATCGTTTCAACTATGCCAACCGTATCCGCCTCGGACTCAGCCTGCGTCGGGCGCGTGGGGTAGCTGCCCGACAAATGGGTTATAGTGCCTATGTCTGCCTCTCCGATATACACTGTCTGCAGACAGCCGTCCTCGGTACCTATCAGGCTCAGTTCGGTCAGGGACTTGTCCTCTCATCGCCTTTCCATATGGGGCGCAACGCCTATGTCCTCACCGCAGGCATGAGCCGTGATGATGTCCGACCCTATACCTCCACCGATGGTGCCGGCATGCAGGGCATCGCCGCTACACTGCGTTTTCATCGCGGCAAACACATCGTCTCCACCACGGCGCTCTATTCGCTCCGTCGTGCCAACGATAGCACACTCCTCCATACCGTCGGTGCGAACATTACCTATCGCTATAACCAACTCAAACTCGGCTTCACCGCTATCGCCAATATCTACTCGGATAGCTTGCGCTACTATTATGCCAATGCTGCCTACAACCAACGTTTCTTCCGCGGAGACCGGCAGGCTGTTGTCGGACTCAACTGGCGGTACAATTGGGGAGTGGTCGACTTCTTCGGTGAAGCCGCAGCCGCCACCAATACACACTGGGGATATGGGGTGGAGACCGGTCTCAGGATTTACCCGGCAGACGAGGTGGGACTCATACTCCTCTATCGCTATTTCTCCCCGTATTTCGACAACACATGGGGCTATGGCTACACCCAATCCTCCCGACCGAACGACGAGAACGGACTCTACCTCGGCGTCGAGATCAAACGCCTCCGTCATTGGCGCTTCACCGCCTACGGAGACCTCTTCCGCTTTGCGGGCGTGAAATACGGAATACCCTACGCTCCGTCGATAGGCTATGAGCTCCATGCGCAGGCAGAGTGGATACAGCGGCTCTATACGATGGCATGGCGCTTTCGCGCTAAGGAGAAAGGACGCAAGCAGACCTTTGCTCTACGTTATCAGTACTCGTGGGATAGCGGCGGATGGCACCTGCGTACGCAGGCGGAAGCCAATATCGTGCGGGACAGCCTCACACACCTCACCTACGGCTATGCGCTCCATCAGGATGTGCACTATGCTTTCCGACGCGTCCCACTCGTGCTGCAAGCTCGCGTGGGATGGTTCGACACACGGGCATGGGACAACCGTATCTACACCTACGAGAACGATGTCCTCTATGCCTACTCAATCCCTGCCCTCTATGGGCAAGGGGTGAGGATGTATATGAATGTACGGTGGAAGATTATTCCCAATCTGAGTCTTTACCTGCGTGTGAGCGAGACGGTCTACACCGCTCTCTGGCGCCGTCAATACGACCTCGGGCATTCTTCGCAACGCCTACCTACCGACACAGACATCCATCTCCTGCTCCGTGCCACACTCCCATAAACATATTGCTTACCGGCTTGGTGAACACGCTAAAACGGATAACCTATACCGAAATTAAATCGTATCGCATCCAGAGCCGAGGGGATATTAAAGTAGGTGTGAATAGGTTGCGACTTGTCAGGATTACCCTCTTTGTCATAGCGGAAGGTCTGATAGGGTGCATGGATACCCACACCTATATCCAGACGGATAACAAGACCGTCCAAGTCCAGTCGCACACCGGCACCCGTACCCAAGGCTATCTGCTTGGCGAAATGGGGGTTGTCGATGATGCCGTCATATAGGTCCTCCGGTATCTCCAGACGGGTCAGGTAATCTCCAAAACCTGCGGACTTAAGCAGGTCCACCGTGCTGTACCAGTTCCATACATTACCGGCATCCACAAAGGCAGCACCGTATAATTTCCATACTATCGGGAAACGCAACTCGAAATTGGCTTCCAGCTTCACATCACCCGCGTGGAAGAAGTTCTGGTTGTATTTAGCCGAGTAGAAGTTACCCGGACCGTACGCATACGGCGACGAGGCACGCAGGCTGTTCGGACCTCCCGCATAGAACGCTTCGCTCAGCGGAGAGAAATAGGAGTTACCCAAGGGGATATTCGCTCCCGCGAACAAACGCGTGGCTATACATACTTGGTCTGTGATGTTGAATTTATTATGCAACTCAGCCGATAGCTTCACAAACTGATTGAACGTGATCTTACCTAATGGTTTTTCCTTCTCGTTCCAACCATAGCCAAATGCGCAATAGAGGGCATTGATGAGGTTACCCGACTCCTTCACACCCAAGTCCAGCAGCGTGTTCACTGACCGGCGGGCACGATAGTCGTTATAGATGAAGTTATACCCCACCGACGGCACAAACTCATCACTGACCAAGACCTCTATCAATGACGGATACTCCTCCGCCTTATTCATTAGGTCGTCCGACTCCGCCTTCATCAGCACCACCGAGAGCGAGAAGGGAGTGAAGGCATGGGTGATATACGGCGACGAGTGGATGAAATAGGTGAACGAACCCGTCAACTTATGCACTCCGTAACCGCCGGCTATGTTCTCGTACTGGTAGCCTAACATATACCGCGTGTCACCCGCGGGGTTGTCTGTTCCTGCCCAATGGAGGTAGGGGAAGAGCAGCGTCGCATTCACACCTAATTTATACGTATCGCTCTTCTTCGGGTCTCCCGGGTGACGGGCACGCAGTGCCCAGTAGTACGCGCCGTTACCCTTCAGCGTAAAAGTCTCGCCCTTGCCGAAGATATTCTTGATGGTCGACTTGAGGGTCACATCCGGACCTATACTGTTGTTCGAACGATAAGCCACACCGGCATCAGCGGACAGACCGTATTTCTTCTTCCACTCTTTCGTGGCGGTCACCGCCAAACCCGACTTAAAGAGGTCACCCTCGAACACGTTGTTATAGTCGCGTTTCGAATATAGCTTCAGTTGGATACTACGATCCTTAGTCAGCCTGTAGGCGGCACTTATATTCGATAGCAGACCGTTGGTCTTGTTCACATCGGGGTCGTCCGAGATGGTCGAGCCTATCGACACGCGCAGCTTATCGTGGAAGAACGACTTACTGAGGGCTATGTTCAGGTCGTTGCTCGAGCCCTTGGCATGGTTACTCTGACCGGTACTGATATCTACGTCCATGAACTTACCTACCTTCGAGTTCGCCATAGCGGCGTTGATCCTGCTGTTGATGATGGACGATAAAGCATAACCCTCACGCTTAGCGGCTGCGTTGCTCTCGCCGGCATACATACCGGTTGCCAGAAGGGCGGCTGCCAGTCCCTCACGAGTGTCATCGTCTACCGAGGCTAACTCACGCGTCACCGCCTCGTCCTCCGGAGCTTCCAGGAAGAAGTCTATGCTGTGCAGTCCTATCGAGTCTACCGTGCCGTTAACCCTCACTCCCGTACGGAAGTCCACACGACGAGTGTCCTCACCCTCCGACTCCACATCCGCCTTCACCGCCTGCGACGCGGATACATTCAGCAGGGTCTGACCTATCGGACCGTTGAACGCTATGTAACTGCCCGAATCCACACGGAAAGGCATCACCGGGTATATCTTCGGCGAGAAACGTACCAGTCCTTCGTCCACATGGACACGACCTACTAGTGCCAAATCACCGTCGGCCGTACCATAATGTACGTTCACCGTGCCGTAAGGTTTCACGCGGGCAAGGTTCTTCTTGTCTATCGGGTAGGTGATGTCCGTGCAAGGCAATAATGTCACATCCGCGTCAATGTCGATGCTGTCCAGCGGACCTGTCACACGTGTATAGATAGCCGTAGCCACATCGCCATACACCGGTATAGGACCATCCTTCACCAGCTTAACCGGCGCAAAACTATCCGACGCCAAAGTCACATCCAGCCGCATACTATCCAGGTCCAAACCGCCCGTCAGGGCGATAAAAGTGCTGTCCGCTCCGTATACCGGCAGTCCGTTCAAATCCACATGGTTATGCCTCATCACGATAGGCGTCTCACCCAAACCCAGACCTACCTCCAGCGGCTTATACTCAGCCCCCACACCCAACGGATATACCTCCGCCGATATGTCCGTCTTGCGCGGCAAACCGTCTATAGAGGCATGTGCACGTACGGCACCACGCAACGCTATATCTTCCGGCAACTTAACGATACCGTCCACTATATCCAGCGGTATATCTTCAGTCTTCACGTCCACACGCAGGGCCT